>NZ_JACHEZ010000005.1 GCF_014201675.1 Oceanithermus desulfurans
GTGAAAACCACCCGCAGAAAAGTATTCGAACACGAAGCCCCCATGCGCGTCGTAGCCGTGCTGGGCGGCGAACTCACCGAGGAGGGGCGCTGGCTAGATTCCGAGCTGGACGGCGCGCTCGTGCGCATTCTCAAGGAAACGCGGTTCAAGGGAGATTTTGGAACCACCCTGTACGTACCGCTGGCAGGGGTTCAGGTCCTGCTCGTGGGTCTGGGGAAGCGCCGGGGTCACCGCCTGGGCGACGTGCGGCGCATCGGCGTCAAGGTGGCCGAGGTTGCGGTCGAGCGAGGCGTGCGCGAGGCCGCGGTCGAGAACTTCCTGGCCGAGCGCTTCGGTAAGCGCGAGACCAGCCGGGTCCTCGCCGAGGGCCTGCTGCTCGGCGGCTACCGCTTCACCAAGTACCAAAGCGAGGCCAAGCCGCCGCGGGCCCGCTTCGTGATCGCCCAGGGCTACGGCCCGGTGGTGGAGGAGGCGGCGGCCGTCGCCGAAGGGGTCTGGCTCGCCCGCGACCTGGTCAACGAGCCGCCCAACGTGCTGAACCCGGTCGAGCTGGCCCGGCGCGCCGAGAAGATGGCCCGGGAGGCGGGCCTCGAGGTGCGCGTGCTCGGCCCCGAGGAGATCCAGGAGCTGGGCATGGGCGCCTACTGGGCGGTGGCCAAGGGCTCGGCCAACGAGCCGCGCTTCATCGAGCTCGTTTACCGCCCGGAGGAAGCGCCGGTGCGCAAGCTGGCCCTGGTGGGCAAGGGGCTCACCTTCGACACCGGGGGCTACTCGCTCAAGCCGCCCGAGTCGATGAAGACGATGAAGGGCGACATGGCCGGCGCGGCCGCGGTGATCGGGGCCATGAAGGCCATCGCCGCGCTGAAGCCGCCCGTCGAGGTACGCGCCTACGTGGCCGCCGCCGAGAACATGATCAGCGGTCACGCCTACCGCGTCGACGACGTGATCCGGGCGATGAACGGCAAGACGATCGAGGTGCTCAACACCGACGCCGAAGGCCGGCTCACTCTGGCCGACGCGCTCGCCTACGCTTCGCAGCAGGAGCCCGACGCGATCGTCGAGCTCTCCACCCTCACGGGGTCGTGCGTGGTGGCGCTGGGCCGCGAGGTCGCGGGGCTCTTCGCCGCCGACGAGGCGCTGGGCCGTGAGGTGCAGCGGGCCGCCGAGGCCGCCGGCGAGAAGGTTTGGCCGATGCCGATGGAGGAGGCCTACAAGCGCAAGCTGAAGAGCAAGGTCGCCGACCTGGCCAACGTGGGCGACCGCGCCGGCGGCGCGATCCAGGCGGCCCTCTTCCTGGCCGAGTTCGCCGACGCCCCCTTCGTGCACCTCGACATCGCCGGCCCCGGCTTCGCGCCCGCGGCCGAGGACCACGCCTTCGGCCCCGCCGGGGGCACCGGTTTCGGGGTGCGGACCCTGGTCGAGTGGACCCTGCGGCAGGGCTAGGTCGAACCGCCCCGGCCGCGGTAGGATCGGAGCGATGATCCGCGTCGTGCTGGTGGAGCCGCGCGAGCCCCGCAACGTCGGGGCGGCGGCGCGGGCGATGAAGAATTTCGGGCTCGAGCAACTGGTGCTCGTGAACCCGGAGCGCCCGCTCGACGAGGCGGCCTACCGGCTGGCCACCCGGGGCGCGGCCGACGTGCTGGAGCGGGCGCGCACCGTGGCCACGCTGGACGAGGCCCTGGCGGACACGGTTTACGTGGTGGCCACCAGCGCCCGCGCCCGCGAGGGCTACGCCGGCGAGGTCTACACGCCCCGCGAGGGTGCGCCCCGGGTGCGAAGGATGGCCGCCGAGGGGCCGGTCGCCCTGCTCTTCGGCCGCGAGAACTTCGGACTCTCCAACGAGGAGATGGATCGGGCGCACGCGGTCTGGCGGATCCCCACCGGCGGCTACGCCAGCCTCAACCTGGCCCAGGCGGTGCTGCTGGTGGCCTACGAGGTCTTCCTGGCCCGAGCCGAGCCCCGGGGGACGGCGCGCCCGCGGCCCGCCGCCGCCGAGGAGCTCGAGCGCCTCTTCGCCGACCTGGAGGCCTACCTGATCCAGATCCGCTACACCGACGAACACCGCCTGGAAGGGGCGATGCGCGCCTTCCGGCGGATGGCCCACCGGGCGCTGCTCAGCCCCAACGAGGTGCAGCGCCTGCGCGGCCTGCTGCGCCAGAGCCGTTGGGCGATCGCCCATGGAGGGGACCGGGTTGATTAGGCCGCAGGCCCGCCCCGGGGCCTACAGCGAGCTCTACGCCCGCATCCGCTGGGCGCGCAAGGTGCTGCCGCCGCTGGTGGGCGGCGTCGTGGTCGCGCTCGAGTGGTGGCTGCACCTGCTGCCGCCCGACCCCTGGCTCTTCTACCTGCAGATCGTCTTCTACGGCGTGGTGGGGCCGCTGGTGATCTGGCTCACCCTCGACTGGGTCTCCGAGGAGGTGCGCGAGCGCGCCGAGGCCGAGGCCAAGCTGCTGGAGGCCAACCAGCGGCTGCGGGCGCTGCGCGAGGTGCTCAGCCGCTCGCTGGCGACCGAGAACCTGGAAGAGGTGATCCGCGGGGTCGTCAACGCCCTCGCCGACGTGCTCGGAGCCGACGCCTCGCTCGAGCTCGAGGGCTACCACTGGTCGACGCCCTCGTTCTACACCCGCCGCGGCCTACCGGTGCAGCGGCTCGAGCTGGTGCGCAGCGGCGGGCGGCTCGAGCTGATCCTGCCCGACGGCGAGAGCGACGCCGAGTTCCTCGACCTGCTCGCCGCCGAGGTGGACAGCCTGCTCGAGGCCGCCAAGGCGCGCACCCGCGACTTCCTCACCCTCTTCGAGGTGGACGAGGCGATGGGGGCGGAGGCCAACCTGGAGAAGCTGCTCGCCGGTCTGCTCTCCAAGATCATCGACTGGGCCGGGGCCAAGGGAGGCGTGGTCTACCTGCTCGACGCCGACGGCATCCTCCACCCCTGGGCCGAGGTGCACCTCCCCGAGGCGCGCCACTCCTTCGCCCCCAGCGGCCGCTGGGAAGAGGCCAAGCGCGCCCCCACCTTCGTCGAGCCCAACCTGCTCGCCATCCCGCTCTACGACAAGGACCCGGTGGGGGTGCTGGTGCTGCGTGGCAACGCCCGCCACCTCAAGGAGGAGATGCCCTTCCTGCGGCTGCTCGCCCGTCAGGTGGCCCTGGCGGTGCGCAACGCCCAGGCCTACCTGCGCGCCGAGGAGCTGGCCATCAACGAGGAGCGCAACCGCATCGCCCGCGAGATCCACGACGGCATCGCCCAGGCGCTGGCCTTCATGGCCCTCAAGCTGGACCTGGCGACGCGGCTGCTCGACCGCGACCCGCCGCGCGCCAAGCAGGAGATCGGCCAGGTCAAGGAGACGCTGCGCGGCCAGATCCGCGAGGTACGCCGCAGCATCTTCGCGCTGCGTCCCATCGACCTGGAGCGCTACGGGCTGGTGCAGTCGATCGAGCGTTACGCCCGTGCCTTCGCCGAACAGGTGGGGCTGGGGATCGGGCTCGAGCTCGCCGACGACGTCAAGCTCACCCCCGCCTCCGAGGTCGTCCTCTTCCGGGTGCTGCAGGAAGCCCTCAACAACGTGGCCAAGCACGCCCGCGCCGGCGGCGTGCGGGTGCGCCTGAAGGCCCTGGGCGAGAAGGGCGCCCGGCTCGAGATCTGCGACGACGGCGTCGGCTTCGATCCCGACCAGCCGCTGAGCGCGGGGCTGGGCGGCTTCGGCATGGCGCAGATGCGCGAGCGCGTCGAGGCCCGCGGCGGGCGGTTCGAGGTGCTCAGCACCCCCGGCGAGGGCACCTGCATCAACGCCGAGCTGCCCTACTGAGGGCCGCGCCGCTCAGACTTCGAACCGCTGCCCCAGACGGGCGCGGGTCACCTTGGCGCCGCGGGCGCGCAGCGCCCGCGCCAGGCTGGCGCGGGCCGGGTCCTCGCCGTGCACCAGGACGATGCGGGGCTCGGCGGTGAGCCAGTCGAGGAGTTCGTCGCGGCCGGCGTGTCCGGAGAAGCCGCCCAGCGAGTAGACCTTGGCCCGCACCCGCACCTCGTGGCCGTGGATCCGCACCTCGCCCGCGCCCTCGATGATGCGGTGCCCCAGACCGCCGCGCGGCTGGTAGCCGACGAAGACGAGGGCGTTGCGGGCGTCGGGCAGCTGGTGGCGCAGGTGGTGCAGGATGCGGCCGCCCGAGAGCATGCCGCTGCCAGCGATGATGATCGCCGGTCCTTCGAGGAAGTTCAGCCGCTTCGACTCGTCCACGCTCTGGGTGTAGCGCAGCTTCTGCGGCGCGAAGGGGTCGATGCCGCGGCGGTAGAACGACTGCACCAGGGGGCTGAAGGCCTCCTGGATCTCGCCGTAGATCTCGCTGATGCGGGTGGTGAGGGGACTGTCGACGTAGACCGGCACGCTGGGGATGGCGCCCTCGGCTTCGAAGCGGCGGATGTAGAAGAGGATCTCCTGGGCGCGCTCGAGCGCAAACGAGGGGATGACCACCTTCCCGCCGCCGTCGAGGGTCTGGGCCAGCACCTCGGCGAACTCGACCAGGGTGGCCTGGAAGGGCCGGTGGGGGCGGTCGCCGTAGGTGGACTCGCTGAGGACCAGGTCGGCCACCCGGGGGTAGTCGGGGTCGGGCAGGGTTTCCTTGCGGCGGTTGCCCAGGTCGCCCGAGAAGACGAGGGTGCGCCCCCCCGCCTGCACCTCCACGAAGGCGCTTCCGGGCAGGTGGCCGGCGTTTCTGAGGGTGACGCGGAACGGCCCGATCTTGCGTGCGCCGTAGTAGGGCAGCGGCTTGCTGCGCTCGAGCAGCGTGCGCACGTCGGCCTCCTCCCAGAGCAGCTCGGGAACCGGAAGGCCCTTGCGGCGGGCGCGCTTGATGTCCTCCTTCATCAGCTTGAGCGCGTCTTCGAGGATCGGTCGGATCAGCTTCAGCGTGGGCGCGGTGGCGTAGACCCGGCCCTCGAAGCCCAGGCGGTAGAGCCGCGGGATCCGCCCCACGTGGTCCAGGTGGGCGTGGCTCAGCACCACGGCGTCGACCTCGCGCGGGTCGAAGCCGAAGGGGTCGTAGTTGTCGTTTTTCGGCTCCCCCTGGTACATGCCGCAGTCGAGCAGCAGCCTGAACCCCTGGTGTTCCAGCAGGTGGCAGCTTCCGGTGACCGTGCCGCAGGCGCCCCAGGTGGTCAGTTTCATGGGTTCAGTTTACGCGCCCACCCGAACGGGGGTGTCCCAAGCCAATTGTCCCGGCATATACTTGTAGTAATGGATGCACATCAGCTTTCCGCAAGCGCCTGCCCCCACGACACCGCCAAGAACCTGCCCACCTGGATCGAGTTCTTCCTGGTGCTGGGGCAGGTGAGCGGCCTCGAGATCGGCTACGCCCACGCCGCCGACTTCCCCGAGTTCTACGCGCGCTTCCCCGAGATCGACCTCGTCTACGCCAACCCTCTGGACGCCCTGCGCATCGAGGACGAACGGGGCTTCGTGCCGGTGGCCATGCCCGACAACTACGACGAGGTGGTCTTCGTCGCCCGCAAGGGGAGCGCGGACGGACTCGCGGACTTCGCGGACCGGCCCCTGGGCGCGGTGGAGAACCAGTTCGCCACCCTGCTCGGCTGCCTGCTCCTCGACGAGGCCGGCGTCCGCAACGGCGAGATCCGCTATTACCCTTCCTGGGGCGAGGTGCTCGCGGCGCTGCGGCGCGGCGAGATCGAGCACGCCCTGCTCTACAAGGACTTCTACGATCAACTCGGCGAGCTCTCGCTCGAGGGCGTGCGCACGGTTCAGGTCTCCGACGCGCGGCGCTTCGCCCACGTGGTGATGCTCGCCCCCGAACGGGCCGGGCTGCGCCCGCAGCTGCTGCAGGGCCTCCTGAGGCTGCCCGAACATCCGCTGGGGCGGCTCATCCTCGCCGACCTGCGCATCGGCGGCTTCGCCCCCTTCGACTCCACGGAGCCGATCCGGGCGCTGCTCAGGTGCTGACCCCGCCCTGACCGGGGCTGCGTAAACTGAGGGCATGGCCCGGGTGCTGCTGGTCGAAGACGAGCCCAGCCTGCGCTTCGCCCTGGCGCACGGGTTGCGCCAGGCGGGGTTCAGCGTCCTCGACGCCGCCGACGCCCGCGAGGGCTGGGCGCGGCTCGACGAGGCCGACGTGGTCGTGCTCGACCGGATGCTGCCCGACGAGGACGGCCTGAACTTCCTGGCGCGCCTCCGCCGCACCCCCCGCTACGAGCGGCTGCCGGTGCTCATGCTGACCGCGCGCGCCAGCGAGCGCGACCGCGTGGAAGGGCTTTTGGGCGGCGCCGACGACTACCTGACCAAGCCCTTCTCCACCGCCGAGCTGGCGGCCCGGCTGGTGGCGCTCTTGCGCCGCAGCCGCGGCGCCGAGGTGCTGCGGCGCGGCGAGCTGGTGGTGGACACCGGGCGCGGCCGGGTGACGCTTGGGGGGCGGGAGGTGGGCCTGACGCGGCGCGAGTTCGACCTGCTCGCCTTCCTGGCGCGGGAGCCGGGCCGGGTCTACGACCGGCCGACGCTGCTCGCCCAGGTCTGGGGCGAGGACTTTCTGGGGACCCTGCGTACGGTCGACCAGCACGTGGCCCAGCTGCGCGAGAAGCTCGGCGGGCGTTGGATCGAGACCGTGCGCGGCCGGGGCTACCGCTTCACGGAGGTGCCGTGAACCCCTGGCGCGCGGCCTGGGAGGCGAGCGAGGAGGGGGTGGTCCTCTTCGACGGCGAGCAGGTGCGCTACCTGAACCCCGCGGCGGCGCGGCTGCTCGACACCGACCCGGAGCGCGCCGCCGGCCGCCCCGCCGCCTTCGTGCTGCGGCACCACCGGCTGCTCGAGCTGCAGCGCGGCGGCGGGACCGCCAGTCTGACCCTGCACGGCCGCCGGGTGGCGGCGCGCGCCCTGGGGGAGGCGCTCTTTCTGCGCGACGAGACCGAAGCGGCGCGTACGCGCGAGGCCCTGGAGCAGGAACGGCGTTACCTCGCCCACGAGTTCCGCACCCCGGTAGCGGGGCTGCTGGCGCTGTTGGAGGTGCTGGAATCCGGGCCCGCGCCCGAGGAGGGGAAGCGGGCGCTGGCGCTGATGCGCGAGGAGGCGGAGCGGCTGCTGCGCCTCGTCGAGGGGCAGGGCCAGGCGCGCACGCCCCCGTGGCGCCTCGACGAGTTGCGGCCGCGGCTCGAGCGGCTGCTGCCGGGGGCGCGCACCCTGCGCTGGTCCACCCCCCACCCGGTCACCGCGGGCCGCGACCCGGTCTTCCAGGTGCTGCTCAACCTCGTCGAGAATGCGCTGCGCTACGGAAAGCCGCCCGTCGAGGTGCGCACCCGGGCCCCCGCTGCGGGGGTGGTGGCCGTCGAGGTGGTGGACACCGGGGAGCCGCTCGCCGACTACGAGCGCCTCTTCGTACCCGGCGGGCGGGGCGTGCACGCCGCCGGCGTGCGCGGCAGCGGCCTGGGCCTGGCCCTGGTGCGCCGCATCGCGCGGGGCTGGGGCGGTGAGGCCTACGGCCGTAGGCTGGAAGAGGGCAACGCCTTCGGGGTGACCGTGCCCGAGGGGGAAGGGGAAGAGGATGCGTGAAGCGTTGGACCGTGACCTGAACCGGATTACCGAGCACTTCCTGCGCATGGTCAGCCTGGTGCGCGAGCAGCTGCAGCAGGCCACCGCCGGCCTGGTGGAGCAGGACGTGGAGCGCGCCAAGGCGGCCGTGCGGCTCGACCGCGAGGTGGACGCGCTGGAGCTCGAGATCGAGAACGAGGTGCTGGCGGCGATCGCCCGTCACCAGCCCGTCGCCCGTGACCTGCGCTTCTTGGCGACGGTGCTGAAGGCGCTCACCGACCTGGAGCGCGCCGGCGACTACGCCGCGCACGTGGCCGAGGACGCGCTGGCGCTCGCGGGGGAGCCGCCGCTGAAGAAGTACATCGTCCTCGGCGAGATGGCCGAGCGCATCGAGACGATGCTCGACCTGATCGCCAAGGCCATTGCCGAGCGCGACCTGCAGGCTGCGCAGCGGGTGCTCAAGATCGACGACGACGTCGACGACCTCTACGAGCAGATCGTGCGCGAGCTGCTGACCTACATGATGGAGGACCCCCGCACCCTCTCCAAGGCGCTCACCCTGATGCGCGTCGCCCGCAGCTACGAGCGCCTCGGCGACCACCTGGAGAACATTGCCGAGCGCGTCTTCTTCTGGCTGACCGGCAAGCTCGAGGGCGCGGACGGGTCCTGACCTTCCCCTGACAGGACCCCGGCATCCTGGACGCGGAGGACGATGCTCATGAAGAAGCTCGCTCTGACGGTTCTCGCGCTCACCCTCGGCCCGGCCCTGGCCCAGGGCGTGACCCTCAACGGCGCCGGCGCCACCTTTCCCTTTCCGCTCTACGCCAAGTACTTCAGCGTCTACCACAAGCTCACCGGCGTCCGCGTCAACTACCAGTCCATCGGTTCCGGCGGCGGCGTCCGCCAGCTCTTCTCTGGGACGGTGCACTTCGGCGCCAGCGACGCTCCCCTGTCGGACGCCAAGCTGGCCGAGTTCGAGCAGAAGTTCGGCACCCCGGTGATCCACGTGCCCACCGCCCTCGGCGCCGTGGTGCCCACCTACTACCTTCCGGGCGTGACCCGGCCCCTCAACTTTTCCGGCCCCGTGCTCGCCGACATCTTCCTCGGCAAAATCCGCAAGTGGAACGACCCCGCCCTCGCCAAGCTGAACCCCGGCGTCAAGCTGCCGCCGCTGCCCATCACCGTGGTCCGCCGCTCCGATGGCTCGGGCACCACCTACATCTGGACCGAGTACCTGGCTAAGGTCTCGCCCGAGTGGAAGGCCAAGGTGGGCGTGGGCAAGAGCGTCGCCTGGCCCACCGGCCTCGGGGGCAAGGGCAACGAGGGCGTGGCCGGGCTGGTGCGCCAGACCCCGGGGGCGATCGGCTACAACGAGCTGGTCTACGCGGTGCAGAACAAGATCGCCTATGGTGCGGTGCAGAACCGCGCCGGTAAGTTCGTCCTCGCCGACCTGGCCTCGGTCCGCGCCGCCGGCGAGCTGGCGGACTTCCCGGCCGACACCCGGGTCTCGATCACCGACACCCCCGCGCCCGACGGCTACCCCATTGCCAGCTTCACCTGGATCCTGGTCTACCGCGACCTCGACAAGGACCGCGCGGTCAAGTCCGCCGCCGAGGCGAAGGCGCTCGCGGCCCTGCTCGACTGGATCGTTCACGACGGCCAGCGCTACAACGAGGCGCTGCACTACGCGGCGCTGCCCGAGGTGGCCGTGCGCGCGACCGAAGCCAACCTGAAGACACTGCGCTACCGCGGCGAGCCGGTGGCGGCGAAGTAGAATCGTAGCCGACCGCGCCCCGCTGCGGTAACGCCGCGGCGGGGCTCCCAGGGAGGAACGCGTGCGAAGCCGCTGGTACGGAAAACTGGGCGACCGGGCCTTCACCGCCCTACTCGTGGGGCTGGGGCTCGCGGTGATGCTCGTCGCCGTTTTGCTGGCCTGGGAGCTGGCCTCGGGCGGCGCGGAAGCCTTCCGCACCTTCGGCTTCTGGGGGTTCGCCGCGGGCCGCGCCTGGAACGCGGTGGCGGGGCAGTTCGGAGCCTGGCCCTTCCTGCTCGGCACCGTGATCACCAGCGCCGCCGCCCTGACGCTGGCCTTCCTGCCGGCGCTGGCCGCGGCGATCGCCGTCGCCGAGTACGCCCCGCGCTGGCTCGCCGAGGTCGTGGCCTACCTGATCGACCTGCTGGCGGCGCTGCCGAGCGTCGTCTACGGGCTGTGGGGCATCTTCGTCCTGGTGCCCCTGGTGCGCGACCACGTGGAGCAGCCCCTCTTCCTCTGGAGCGCGGAACACGCGCCCGCCCTCATGGGGGTGCTCGGGCCGCCCACGGGCATCGGCATGCTCTCGGCGGTGCTGGTGCTGGCGCTGATGATCGTGCCCTACGCCTCCTCGCTGGCGCGCGACGCCATCCGCCTGGTGCCGCGCGACCAGCGTGAGGCCATGTACGCCCTCGGCGCGACCCGCTGGGAGGTGGTGCGGCGGGTGGTGTTGCCCTACGCGCGCGGGGGCATCTTCGCGGGCGTGGTCCTGGCGCTGGCACGCGCCATCGGCGAGACGATGGCCGTGACCATGCTGATCGGTAACTCCGGGCAGCTGCCCTACAGCGTCTTCGGGCCTGCGGCGACGATGGCCAGCCTGATCGCCAACGAGTTCGCCGAGGCCGAAGGCGGGCTGCAGCTCGCCAGCCTGCTGGCCGTCGGCTTTCTGCTGCTGCTGCTTTCGCTGGTCGTCAACCTGATCGCCGACTTCATCCTGCGGCGGATGAGCGTGGGGGAGGGGCGGAAATGAACCTGCGCCGCCGCTACCTGCGCGACCGCGTCATGGTCGCCCTCGTCTACCTGGGCACGCTGCTGGTGCTGCTGCCGCTCGGGTTCATCTTGCTGCACGTCTTCACCCAGGGGATCGGCGCCCTCGACTGGGCCTTCTTCACCCAGCCGCCCGCCCCGCCGGGCGAGGGCGGCGGGGGCATGTTACCGGCGATCGTGGGCACCTTCGTCATCGACCTGATGGCGCTGGCCATGGGCGGCCTGCTGGGGTTGGGCGGGGGCGTGCTCATGGCCGAGTACCCCGACCACCCGCTGAACCGGCCGCTGCGGCTGGTGGCCAACGTGCTCGGCGGCGTACCCGCGATCCTCATGGGGCTGTTCGCCTTCGTTCTCGTCGTCGAGCCCATGGGCGGGTTCTCGGCCTTTTCGGGCGCGGTGGCCCTGGCCATCCTGATGATCCCCATCATCATGCGCGCCACCGAGGAGGTGCTGCGCATCCTGCCCTGGGAGCTGCGCGAGGCGGGCCTGGCCCTGGGGCTGCCCCGCTGGCGGGTGACGCTCAGCCTCATCCTGCCCGCGGCCAAGGGCGGCATCGTCACCGGGCTGCTGCTGGCGCTGGCGCGGGCCGCCGGGGAGGCGGCGCCGCTGCTCTTCACCGCCTTCGGCAACCCCTTCCTCTCCTTCGACCCGCTGGGGCCGATGGACAGCCTGCCCCTGAAGATCTACGTCTACGCCATCTCGCCCTACGAGGACTGGATCCGTCAGGCCTGGGGCGCGGCGCTGCTGCTGGCGCTCTTGCTGATGGTGACCAACTACCTGGCGCGCCGGGCGATGCGCCGGAGCTGAGAGGAGTGCCCGTGGAACCCTTGCGGATGGAGACCCAGAACCTGACCGTCCACTACGGCAAGAGCGCCGGCGTGAAGAACGTCAGCCTCCCCGTGCACGACCGCAAGATCACCGCGCTCATCGGTCCTTCGGGTTGCGGCAAGACCACCTTCCTGCGCGCCCTCAACCGCATGCACGACCTCAACCCGATCGTGCGCATCGAGGGCCGGGTGCTGCTTGACGGCGAGGACCTCTACGCCCCCGGGGTGGACCCGGTGGCGATCCGCCGGCGCGTGGGGATGGTCTTCCAGCGGCCCACCCCCTTTCCTACGATGAGCATCTTCGAGAACGTCGTCGCCGGCCTCAGGCTGGTGGGGGTGAGGGACCGGGAGCGCCTGATGGCCGTGGCCGAGCGCTCGCTGCGGGCCGCGGCGCTTTGGGACGAGGTCAAGAACCGGCTGAACGAGCCCGCGGTGGGGCTCTCGGGCGGGCAGCAGCAGCGCATCTCGATCGCGCGGGCGCTCGCCGTCGAACCCGAGGTGTTGCTCATGGACGAGCCCACGAGCGCCCTCGACCCCATCTCCACCCAGGCCATCGAGGACCTGCTCGCGGGCCTCAAGGAGCAGGTCACGATCGTGATCGTGACCCACAACATGCAGCAGGCCGCGCGCGTATCCGACTACACCGCCTTCTTCCTGAACGGCGACATGATCGAGTACGGACCCACCGAGAAGCTGTTCACCAACCCCGCGGACCCGCGCACCGAGGCCTACATCACCGGGCGGTTCGGCTGATGACCGAGGTGCACCTGATCCGCCACGCCCGCGCGCAGCCGCGGCGTGAAGGCCTGCCCGACGGTGAGCGCGCCCTCACCGCGGCCGGCGAGGCGCAGGCGGAGCGGCTGCGGGCGGCGCTCGAGCGCCTGGAGGTCCGCTACGCCCTGCTCTGGACCAGCCCGCTCCTGCGCGCCCGCCAGACCGCCGACCACCTGGCCCCGCTGGCCGAGGTGGTGGCCGAGGAGCCGGCGCTGGCGGGCGGCTGGGGGCCGGAGCTGCTCGAACGCCTGCTGGTGCGCGGGAAGACCGTGGCCGTGGTGGCCCACGAGCCCGAGCTGAGCCGGGTCGCCGCGGAGCTGCTCGCGGGGGACCCGGAGCGCGCGGCGACGTTCGCCTTCAAGAAGTCGGGGCTGCTGGCGCTGCGGATGCGGACGGGCGGGGCCGAACTGCGCTACCTGCTCACCCCCGGGGTGCTGCGCCGGCTGCTATAGGCTCTGGACCGCGAGCCGCAGCCCGAAGGCGCGCTCGAAGAGCGCGCCGTCCTTCTGGGCCTCCCAGACCTCGACCCAGGGATTCTCGGGGCCGCCCACGCGCAGGGTGACCGTGTCCGCGCCGACCTCGACCTCCAGCCGCCGCACCCGGCCGCTGCGACCGCGCTCCAGGTGCTCGGCGAGCCGCAGGATCGCCGCCAGCCGCACGAGCCGCTCGGCGTCGCCGGGCTCGAGCACCGCCGCGAGCGCGCCGGGCCGGGGGCGGCCCTTGCGGTGGTAGCGCACCAGCAGGGCCAAGAGCGCCTGCTCGCGGTGGCTCCAGCCGGCCAGGGTGTGCTGCAGCACCAGGTAGGCGCCGTGCTTGTGGTGGTCGTAGAAGTCGATGGCCAGGCCGACGTCGTGCAGCCGCGCGGCGGCGTCGAGGAGGCGGGCGTCGCCTTCGCCCAGCCTGAACCGCGGCGCCAGCGCCGCGAAGAGCCGCGCCGCCAGGTCGCGTACACTCTGGGTATGCGCTGCGGGTTGGGGGAAACGGGCCTCGAGGCTGGCGAGGTGGAGTTCGCGCACGCACGCCGGCCGGTGCGGCGGCGGCAGAAAGTGCCGGAAGAAGGCGCCCTCGCGCACGCCCAGCCCCGAGATCCACAGGCCGGGGAGGGCGGCCTCTTGCAGCAGGGTGCGGTAGACCAGGGCCCCGGCGACGATCACGTCGGCGCGGTCGGGCGAGAGGCCGGGCACCCGCCGCCGCTGCGCGGCGCGCAGGCCCAGCAGGCGTTCGCTCAGCTCGTCCAGGTCGGCGGCGCTCAGGAAGTAGCCGTGCAGCCGCTCGAGCGGGTAGCGGCGGGCGCGCTGCACCGCCCGCGCCAGGTTGCGCACCGTGCCGCCCATGGCCACCAGCGGCAGGGGGCGCGCGCGCAGCTCGCCTACGACGTCTTGCAGCCAGCCGCGCACCTCGGCGGCGAGCGCCTCCACCTCGCGCGGCTTCGGGGGGTCGTGGGCGAGGAAGCGCTCGCTGAGCCGCACCGCCCCCAGGGGGTAGGCGGCCCCGCCGGCGAAACCGCGGCCGCGCATCCGGCTCAGCTGGGCGCTGCCACCGCCCAGGTCCACGACCCAGGCGTCTTCGAAGTCGAAGCCGGCGGCCACGGCCAGCACCCCGTAGCGGGCCTCTTCGGTCCCCGAAAGCACCCGCAGCCCGATCCCCATCCGCCGCGCCGGCTCCAGCAGTTCCTGGGCGTTGGCGGCGCTGCGCACCGCGCTGGTGGCGAAGGCGTCGATCCGCTCCAGGCCGGTGGCGCGGGCGTAGTCCTGCACCGCGGCCAGGAAGCCCAGCGCCCGCCAGGCGGCCTCGGGCGCGATCCGGCCCGTGGTCGCGAGCCCCTGCCCCAGCCGTACCGGCTCGCGCAGCTCGTCGACGAGGCGGTAGTGGTGGCCGGGTTCGTAGGCGTAGACGACGAGCCGGGCCGTCCCCGAACCCAGGTCCACGATCCCCACCCGTTCCATGCCCCACCCTACCGCGCGGAGGAGCGGTGAAGCTCGGCCGCGAACGCTCCTGGTTCCGCTTCAACCAGCGGGTGCTGCTCACCGCCCGCCGCGACGACGTGCCGCTGCTCGAGAAGCTGCGCTACCTGGCCATCTTCGCCGCCAACACCGACGAGTTCTTCTCCGCCCGGGTCTACCGCCTCTTCCGGGCCTCGCGCGAGCGTCCGCGGGTGCCCCGCGAGTACCGCACCCTCCTGGCCGAGGTGCAGGCCTACGTGCGCGAAGCCCGCGAGCTCTTCGGGGAGTTGCGGCCCCGGCTCGAGGCCGCGGGGCTGCGGCTGCTCGAGCCGCAGCAGCTCAGCGCCACCGAGGCCCGCTACTTCGGGGCCTACCTGGCCGAGGAGGTGGCCCCCAAGACCGACCTGCTCGACGCCGCCCAGGTGCACGACCTTTCCTCGGGGGCGCTCTACTTCGCGGCCGGGCACCGGCGGCTGCGCTACCTGCTGCGGCAGCCGGAGCAGCGGCGCTTCCTACCGGTGCCCGGGCGCCCCGGCGCCTTCGTGCGGCTGGGGGCGCTGGTGCGGGCGCGCAGCGACCTCTTTCTGCCCGAGCCGATGCCGATGTACGAGCTGCGCCTGACCCGCATCGCCCAGCTCGAGGCCGCGCGCATGGACTGGGAGGAGCTGCCGCTGGCTTTGGAAACGCGGCTCGACGGCGCCCCCAGCCGCCTCGAGCTGGAGGCGGGCTTTCCCTGGCGCACCGCCCTCGCCCGCAGCCTGGAACTCCTCGACGACGAGGTCTTCGAGCAGCCCCCTCCGCTCGACCTGCGCGCCCTCTTCGAGCTCGCGGACCTGGACCTTCCCGGGCTGCGCTTCCCCCCGCTGCGCCCGCGGCGGCGGCGCGGCTTCGCGCGCGACCCCTTCGCCTGCCTGCGCGGGCGCGACGTCACCCTCTACCACCCCCGGGACGACTTCGGCCAGGTGGTCGGCTTCGCCCGCGCGGCGGCGCGCGACCCCGGGGTGCGCCGCCTCCGCGCCACGCTCTACCGGGTGGGCCGCGAGAACCCCATCCTGGACGCGCTCATCGAGGCCGCCGACCGCGGCAAGGAGGTGGAGGTGCTGCTCGAGGGGCGGGCCCGTTTCGACGAGCTGGTCAACCTCTACTGGCGGCTGCACTTCGAGGGGCACGGGGTGCGGGTCCTCGACTACCCGCCCGGGGCCAAGGTGCACGCCAAGCTCTTCCTCGCCGAGGCCGACCACGGCGTCTACGCCCACCTGGGCACCGGAAACTACAACCCCAAGAACGGCCGCCTCTACACCGACCTTTCCTACTTCACCGCCCGCCCGCAGCTGACCGCCGACGTCGCCGCCTACTTCGACGCCCTGGCCGCGGGGCGGACGCCGCAGCTCAAAACCCTGGCCAGCGGGGCCGCCGCCCGCGAACGGCTGCTCGCCAAGATCGCCGCGGTGGCGCGCGACCGCGGTGAGGTCATCGTCAAGGCGAACCACCTCACCGACGCGCGGCTGCTGCGCGCGCTGGCGCGGGCCGCCGACCGCGGGGCGCGGGTGCGTCTCCTGGTGCGCTCCACGCTCACCCTGCTGCATCCGCGCTTCGAGGCCGTCAGCCTGGTGGGCCGCTTCCTCGAGCACGCCCGCCTCGCCGCCTTCAGGACCGCGGGGGGCTGGGAGGTGTGGGCCTCGAGCGCCGACTGGATGGAGCGCAACTTCGACCGCCGGCTCGAGGTCTTCTTCCCGGTCGTCGACGGCGAGGCCCGCCGGCGGCTGCTGCGGCTGCTGCGCGCCCAGTTCGCCGACGACGTGAACGCCTTCGTTCTCGCGGCCGACGGCAGCCAGCGGCCCCGCTGGGCCGGGAACCGCGACAGCCAGCGAAGGCTTCTCTAGAGGGGAAGGGGATCGCATGTATACAATACGGAAAATGCGCGGACCCTGGGTGCCTGTTCTGATCGTCGTGCTCCTGCTGTTGCTGGGGTACTGGACCGAGTCCATGACCTTCGGCGCCTTCGCCGTCTTCATGGCCGCCTGGTTCTGGGGCGGCCTCGCCGGCTTGGGGGCCGCCGCGGTCGCCTGGCTGATGTACCTGGGGCACGGCATGTCGGACCGGACGATGCTGCTCGACGCCCTGGGGCTGGCCTTCGTGGCCGCGGGCGGCCACCTGCTCAAGCGCCGCGCCGACGCCCTGGCCCTGCGTCAGGCGCGCATCCGCGGCAGCCTGCGGGCCATCCTGCACGCTTCCAAGCGGGTGGCCCGCTTCGAGGACCCCGACGAGCTGTTGCGGCGGGCGCCGCGCTTCTTCGAGGAGGGTCCGGCGCGCGGGGCCTGCGTGCTCCGCGTCGAGGGCGACGAGATCCGCGTCGAGTCGGGCGACTGCCGTCCCGAGGAGTGGCGCGAGCCGCTGCTGCGCGCCAGCCAGGGCGACGAACCCCTCTACCTCGACGGCGGCGGTCGCGGCCCCTACCGCTTCCTGGTGCCCATGTGCGACCGCTACGTGCTCTGCGTCGAGCCGGCGGGCCCGCTGGAAGAGGACGAGCGCGACCTGATCACCGCCTTCGCCAACCTGGTCTGCCTGGTGCGCCGGCGGCTGCAGGAAAACCGCGAGGCGGAGCAGTTCAGCCGCCTCATGACCGCGCTGGCCTCCAGCCGCAGCCTGAGCGAGGCCTCGGAGAAGGTGATCCAGCTGCTGCTGCCGGTGCTGGGGGCCAGCTCCGGCCTGGTGGTCATCTTCCGCGGGGGGCGTTTCGAGCCGCTGGCCATGGTGGGCCGGGTCCCCGCGGCCGAGCGCGAGCTGCTGGAGAACGGCCTGCCCGCCGGCTGGGGCGGGGTCTGGCGCAGCTACATCCAGCGCCGCCCGCTCTTCATCGAAGACTACGGGGCCTTCGACCTCAAGGTCGACTCGGTCTACGAGGCCGGGGTCCAGTCGCTGGCCTTCCTGCCGGTTTCCGGCGAACGGCGCGCCCGCATCGTCCTGGTCATTCAGGACGACAAGGTGCGCAGCTGGGAGGACGAGGAGCGCGAATTCCTGGTCCTGGTGGCCCGCGGCCTGGGATTGATGGCCGAGCAGTTCCTGACCCGCGAGCGCATGAACGACCTTTTGCAGCTCGAGCGCGAGGTCTTCGACTCGCCCATCGAACTGGCCTACGACCGCCTGCTGGCCTATGCGGTCCGCCTGGTGCCCGGGGGCGAGGCCGGCAGCCTGCTGGTGCGCACCCCCGAAGACGACTTCCGCTACACCGCCTCCCTGGGCTACGAGCAGGAAGGGCTGAAGAAGATCCGCTTCAGCCTCGAGGACGTGCGCGACGTCTGGTACGGCGCCGGCGAGGAGGCCTGGCTTCGCGGCGAGCCCCGCGTCTTCTCCGCGGTGGAGCAGGACATCGCCGAGGTGAGCTACAAGACCGCGCCCATCGAGGTCATCGACCAGGCGGGCCGGGTGCGCGAGATCAAGGCCAACCTCTGCCTTCCGATCGTCTACCAGGGGGAGGTGCTGGCCGTCCTCAACATCGAGTCCTTCTCCGACCCCGAGGCCTTCGACGACGAGTCGGTCGAGGCGGCGCGTGTCTTCGCACAGCAGGCGGCGCTGCTGCTGCACGAGCAGCACTACCGCAACCTGCTCGAGCGGGCGGCGCACACCGACCCCCTCACCGGGCTGCCCAACCGCCGCGCCTTCGACGAGGAGTTCGCGGTGATGTGGCAGAGCGCCGAGCGCTACGGCTACCCCCTCTCGGTGCTGGTCATGGACCTGAGCCGCTTCAAGGAGATCAACGACCGCTACGGCCACGCCGCCGGCGACCAGGTGCTCGTGCGGGTGGGGCGGGTGCTCAGCGAGATCACCCGCAACGGCGACCGGATCTTCCGCTGGGGCGGGGACGAGTTCGCGGTGCTGATGCCGCACACGGTGTTGCTGGGCGCGGTGCGGGCGGCGGAGCGCTACGCCCGCGCCATCGAGCAGGTCTGCGTTGAGACGACCTGCGTTGGGGTGAACATCGGGGCCGCGGCCTTTCCCGAGGACACCCGCGACCCGGCCGAGCTGATCAAGCTGGCCGACGCGCGCATGTACCAGGCCAAGCGCTCGGGTTTGGTGGTCGAGCCCCGCTCCTAGCCCCGCCAGCGGTACCGTCCGCACGTGTTGTTCGCCCCCACCCCCTCGCCACCGGCCGCTTCCCTCGTCGCCCCGGCGCCGGCCGGGGTCCAAGACCCCTCCGGGGGTCGGGGTGGAGGCGCGGCACCGGCGGCGGAAGGTTGCCCACGCCCTCCCCCTCGGCGAGGGCCGGCGTGGCATAGGGAAAGCGGCCCGTGGCCTGCAGGAACCCGTTATGGCGCCGTTCCCACCTCCCACCTCCCACCTCCTAAACCCTATTCACCACCGACCACGCACTACGCACAGCACACCGCGTACTGCCCGCTGCCTCCCCGCGGGGAGGACGGAAGGGGATCGGCGGCTCAAGAGCTCTAAAATCAAGCCCGCGCCTCCGGCGGCTCCGGGAACGGCGCCCCGGGAGGTTGCGGCTAGACGGCGGCGGGTTCTTCGATCTTGATCAGCCTGCCGTCGCGCAGGTGCAGCACCCGCTCGGCGCGGGCGGCAATCTCCAGGTCGTGGGTGACGAGGACGAGCCGGCGCTCGCCGGCGGCGTGCTCCAGCAGCAGGTCGAGCACCTTGTGACCGGCGGCGGAGTCGAGGTTGCCCGTAGGTTCGTCGGCGAAGAGCACCGCGGGCTCGAGCGCCAGGGCGCGGGCGATGGCCACGCGCTGCTGTTCGCCCCCGGAGAGCTGGTTGGGGCGGTGGTGGGCGCGGTCCGCCAGCCCCACCTGCTCGAGCAGCGCCAGCGCCCGCTCGCGCCGCTCGTTCGCCTTCACCCCCGCGAGCAGCAGGGGAAAGGCGACGTTCTCGAGGGCCGTCAGGGTGGGCAGCAGGTTCCAGCTCTGGAAGACGAACCCCGCCTGCTCGAGCCGCACCCCGGCGCGCTCGTCCTCGCCCAGGCGGTCGAGGCGGGCGCCCCCCAGCTCGACCTCGCCCTCGGTGGGCAGGTCGAAGCCGGCGAGCAGGTTGAGCAGCGTCGTCTTGCCGGAGCCGCTGGGCCCCACCACGGCCGTCGGTCCGGGGGGGAAGTCGTAGCTGAACCCTTCCAGGGCGGTCACGGTGACGCTGCCCTGGCGGTAGCGCTTGGTCAGGTTCTCCGCGCGCAGCATCAGACCCTCCCCAGGGCTTCGGTCACGGGAATGCGGCTGGCTCCCCGCGCCGGCAGCAGGCCCGCCACCAGCCCCAGCACCAGCGCGACCGCCATCGAAAACAGCGCCAGCCGCGGGGTGACCGCCGAGAGGGCGAGCCCCACCGCCTCTTGGGTGTAGGCGTTGATCGCCGCCGAGCCGAGCACGCCCGCGAGCACGCCCGCCAGGCCGCCGGCCAGCGCCAGGAAGAGGGCTTCCGACAGCACCAGGCCGAAGATGAAGCGGCGGCGCGCGCCGATGGCGCGCATCACTCCGAACTCGCGGGTGCGCTCGTAGACGCTCATCATCACGGTGTTGGCGACGAGCAGCCCGCCCACCACCAGCGCCACCAGGCTGATGCCGAAGCGGATCAGGTCGCCGATGCGCAGCGAGCGCTCGGCGAATTTGAGGGCCTCGTTGGTGCTCTGGGCGTCGATGCCGGGAATGGCCGCCTCCAGCTTCCGGGCCACCTCTTCGACCTTGGTGTCGGGGTCGAGGAGGATCATGAAGACGCCGTAGTTCTTGGTGCCCAGGACCTGCTGCAGCGTTTTGAGCGGCACGAAGATGAGGCTGTCGACCAGCCCGCTCGCGGGCTCGAGGATCCCCACCACCGGCACGGTGACCTCGCGGCTCAGCCGCAGCGGCTTGCCCAGCGTCAGCCGGCTCAGCTCGGCCTTCTTCGCCCCCACCACCGCGCCGTCGGGGTGGGGGTCGAGCCGGCCCGCGGCCGCCTTGGCCGGCGGGTAGAAGTCGCGCGGGTCCGCGCCTTCGGGCAGGCCGTGGAAGATGAAGCTCGACGTCGGGTCGAACCCGCCGCGGACCAGCATCACCGAGGGGATGATCTTGCGGATGCCCAGCTCGGGGGCCAGGGCCTTGATCTGGTCGAGCATCTCTGGAGGCAGCTCGGGCTGGGGCGGGCTGAAGACGTCGGTGCCCTCGGCCACCACCCGGATCTGGGGGCCGAAGTTGCCCATCTCGCTGACGAGCGCCTGACGCAGCCCCTCGCCAAACGAGAGGAAGAGCACCATCGAGGCCGTGGCCACGGCGATGCCCAGCCAGGTGAAGAGGCTGCGGGTGAAGCGTGCGGTCAGGTTGCGCCAGACCAAAAGAACGAGTTCCACGCGGCCGAGTCTAGCCCAGGAGCGCGTGAATAAAAGTAGAGCGCGGTATAATCCCGCTGATGACGACCGCCGAGATCCGCGAAAAATACCTGCGTTTCTTCGAGGAGAAGGGGCACCTGCGGCTGCCGCCCTTCAGCCTCATTCCCGAAGACGACCCCACCCTGCTCTTCATCGTCGCCGGCATGGCGCCGCTCAAACCCTACTTCATGGGAGCCAGGCCGGTCTTTCCCGGGCACGAGGGCGAGCACCGCCGGGTGGTCACCTGCCAGAAGTGCCTGCGCGTCGGCGACATCGAGAACGTCGGGCGCACCGCCCGTCACAACACCTTCTTCGAGATGCTCGGCAACTTCTCCTTCGGCGACTACTTCAAGAAGGAGGCCATCGCCTGGGCCTGGGAGTTCGTGACCGACCCCAAATGGCTGGGGCTCGATCCCGAGCGCCTCTACGTCACCGTCTACAAGGACGACGACGAGGCCTACGCCATCTGGCGCGACGAGGTGGGGGTGCCCGAGGAGCGGATCAGCCGCTGGGACGAGGACGAGAACTTCTGGCCCGCCAACGCGATCAGCGAGGGCCCCAACGGCCCCTGCGGCCCCTGCAGCGAGATCTTCTACGACCGCGGCCCCGGCTTCGGCAGCCCTGACGAGACCGGGCCCAACACCGGCTCCGGCGACCGCTTCGTGGAGATCTGGAACCTGGTCTTCACCCAGTTCAACCGCTCGGGTCCCATCCCCGGCGAGGGGGTGCTCGAGCCCCTGCCCCAGAAGAACATCGACACCGGCATGGGCCTCTACCGGGTGGCGGCGATCCTGCAGGACGTGGAGGACTTTTACGCCACCGACACCTTCAAGCCGCTCATCGACCGCGTGGCCGAGCGCTCGGGCGTGCCCTACAAGGGCGCGGTGAGCGTGAGCCACCGCGTCATCGCCGACCACGTGCGCGCCGTGGTCGCTGCGCTCTCCGACGGCGCCACCTTCTCCAACACCGGGCGCGGCTACGTGATCCGCAGGCTGCTGAGGCGCGCGGTGCGCCACGGCTACCTGCTGGGCATCAAGGAGCCCTTCCTGCACGAGCTGGCCCCGCTCGTCGCCGAGCTGCTGGGTGACTACTACCCGGAGATGCGCGAGCAGCTGGCGAGCACCCGCGCGGCCATCCGCGCCGAGGAGGCGCGCTTCCTCGAAACCCTGGAGGCGGGCATCCGCCGGCTCGAGGCGCTGCTCGCCCGGCTGGGCGAGGGCGACGTGCTGCCGGGCGAGGAGGCCTTCAAACTGCACGACACCTACGGCTTCCCCCTCGACCTCACCGAGGAGATCGCCGCCGAGCGCGGCGTGCGCGTCGACCGCGAGGGCTTCGAGCGCGCCATGCGCGAGCAGGTCGAGCGCGCCCGCGCCGCCAGCGCCTTCAGCGGCGACGTCTTTGCCGCCGCGGCTCCGGCGCTCGAGCGCGTCTTCGAAGACCACGGCGCCACCGAGTTCACCGGTTACGAGCGCCTCGAGGACGAGGGCAAGGTGCTCCTCATCCTCCAGGGCGAGGCCGAGCTCGACCGCCTCGAGGCCGGTCAGGGCGGCCAGGTGGTGCTCGACCGCACCCCCTTCTACGCCGAGGGCGGCGGCCAGGTGGGCGACTCCGGCTACCTCGAGTGGCCCGGGGGGCGGGCGCGGGTCGTGACCACCAAGAAGAGCAAGCAGGGCCTGCACCTGCACGAGGTCGAGGTCGAGGAGGGGGCGCTCGCCGTCGGCGCCGCGGTGCGGGCCGTCGTCGATCCCGAGCGCCGCTGCACCGAGAAGAACCACACGGCCACCCACCTGCTGCACGCGGCGCTGCGGGCGGTGCTGGGGCCGCAGGTACGCCAGGCGGGCAGCCTGGTCGCCCCCGACCGGTTGCGCTTCGACTTCACCCACGCCGCCGCCCTCACGGCCGAGGAGGTCCGCAAGGTCGAGCTCTTGGTCAACCGCTGGGTCCAGGCCGACTTCCCGGTGAGCTGGACCTTCATGCCCCTGGAAGAGGCCAAGAAGGCCGGGGCGATGGCGCTGTTCGGCGAGAAGTACGCCGACACCGTACGCGTCGTCAAGGTGGAGGGCAGCCCCGACACCAGCGGCCTGCTCGAGGCGGAGGTGCGTTCGATGGAGCTCTGCGGCGGCTGCCACGTGCGCCGCACCGGCGAGATCGGCTACTTCGTGGTCACCGCCGAGGAGTCGGTTTCCGCGGGGGTGCGCCGCATCGAGGCGCTGACGGGCGAGGCGGCGGTGCGCTACGCGCGCGACCTGCTCGACCGCGACGCGGCGCTGGCGCGGGCGCTGGGCACCAGCCTCGAGGGGCTGCCGCAGCGCATCGAGAAACTGCAGCAGGAGCTCAAGCAGCTGCGCCGCGAGAACGAGAAGCTGGCCGCGGACCTGGCGCGCGCTCAGCTGGGCGGCGGGGGCGCGCCGGCGGTGCGCGAGGCCGGGAACTGGCGTTACGTGGCCGCGGCCTTCGCCGGACTCGACGTGCCCTCGCTGCGCCAGGTGGCCGACGAGATCCTCGAGCGTTACGGCGTCGACCTGGTCGTCGTGGGGGCGGGGGGCGCGCTCATCGTCAAGGTGAGCCCCGACGCCGTCGGACGCGGCCTCGCCGCCGGGCAGGTGATCCGCGCGCTCGCGGAGCGGACCGGCGGGCGCGGGGGCGGCAAGCCCCACCTGGCCCAGGGCGGGGGCTTCGACGTGGACAGGGCGCTGGCGGCGCTGGACGAGGTCCTGGCCGGGCTCTGACCGGCCTCCAGCGGAAAACGCCCGGCATCGGCCGGGCGTTTTCCGGGAAAGGAGGTGGTGCGCTCGCGCGCAGTGCCAGGAGCAATACGTTGGGGGATCAGCGCTCCGTAACCCCAGGCTAGACCCCGAACGCCCGCGGCGGTACCCCCGAATGAGGGCCCCAAAACGGGGGTGTCGGCGTTTGCTAGCATGGGGGCGTGAAGGTGCTCGGGCTGGACGTGGGGGATGCGCGCATCGGCGTGGCCGTGGCCGAGGAAGGACGGCCCCTGGCCTTCGGACGCGGCTGGATTGAGCGCAGGGGGCGCGCGGCCGATGTGCAGGCGGTGCTCGAGCTCGCCCGCCGCGAGGGCGCCCAGCGCGCGGTCGTGGGGCTGCCCCGCCGCACCGGGGGTGAGGAGGGGGCGCAGGCCGCCAAGGTGCGCGCCTTCGCCGCGGCGCTCGAGGCTGCAGGGCTCGAGGTGCGCTTCGTCGACGAGCGCTTCACCACCCGCGTCGCCGCCCGGCGCACCGCCCACCTGCCCCGCAAGAAGCGCCAAGAAAAGGGACGGCTCGACGAGGCCGCGGCCGTGGCCATCCTCGAGACCTACCTCGAAAGGAACGCGTGAGCTCCGAAGCCCCGCCGCGTCCCCGCAGGCGCCGGATCTGGATCTGGGCGCTCGCCGCTTTGGTCCTGCTCGCCGGCGCCGCCGCCGCCTGGATCCACTGGCTGCTGGGGCCCACCGGGGCCAGCGCCATCGTCGAGATCCCCGAGGGGGCGGGCGCCCAGGCCGTGGGCCGCATCCTGGAGACGAACGGGCTGGTGCGCTCGGGGCGCGCCTTCGCCCTCTACGCCCGCTGGAAGGGGGCGGCCGCGCGCCTGCAGAGCGGCTACTACAAGCTCGAGGGCCGCGGCGTGCCCCGGCTGGTGGAAGACCTCACCGGCGGCCGGGCGCCGGTGATGGTGCGGCTCGTTTTCCCCGAGGGATGGCGCGCCGTCGACTACGCCGAGCGCCTGGAGGCAGCGGGCTTCGACGGCGCGGGCTTCCTGGCCATCGTCCGCAACCCGCCCGCCGAGTGGACCCCCACCTACGTCGAGGGGCCGACGCTCGAGGGCTACCTCTTCCCCGACACCTACGACCTGCCCAAGGGGGCGGACCCCGCGGTGGTCGTCACCGTGATGCTGCGCCGCTTCGACCGCGAGGTCACGCCCGAACGGGTGCGCGCCGCGGAGGCCCTGAAGCTCAGCATCCACGGCTGGGTGACGCTGGCCTCCATCGTCCAGGCGGAGGCCGGCAGCGCCGCGGAGATGCCGGCGATCGCCGGGGTCTTCCTCAACCGGCTGGACGCCGGGATGCCCCTGCAGTCGGACCCCACGGTGGCCTACGCGCTGGGCAAGAAGCTGCCCGAGCTCGACCGTTACGCAGGGGACTTCGACGTCGACTCGCCCTACAACACCTACAAGCACCCCGGCCTCCCTCCGGGGCCGATCGACAACCCCGGTCTGGAGGCCCTGCTCGCCGTCCTCAACCCCAAGCGCAACGACGCCAACGGCCTGCCCTACTTCTACTTCTTTCACGCCGGCGGCCGCCTTTACCTGAGCAGCACCTTCAACGAGCACCTGCGCAAGCTCAACCGCTACTACTACTAGCCTCCACCAGCAGCACCGGCAGCCCCCCGGGCGCGGCGTAGGCGGCCAGGCGTCCCCAGGGGACGCTGCGCGTCCAGACGGGCAGAAGGTCGTGCTCCCGCAGGCGCTCCACCTCGGCGGCCGCGTCGCGCACCCCCAGCGCCAGCATCGCCGGGGTGTCGAGGTCGGGGGCGAAGGCCAGGACGACCCGGCCGCCCTCGGGGTGCTCCAGTTCCGCCCATCCGGTATCTGCGTCGGAGAAGGCCTCGGCGAGGCCCAGGTGCCGTTCGTACCAGGCCAGGCTGGTGGGTAGGTCCACCACCGGCAGCACCGGCCCCCAAACCCGCGCCTGGCCCCGGGAAACGGCGCCCCGCGGCGGGGGCGCGTAGCGCAGGGGATTGCCCTCCAGGTCTTCCCGCGGCCCCAGGCCGTCGAAGACGGGCACGAGGGCGCCGCCCTCCGCGCTTTCGAGCTGCAGCTCCGGACCCGAGCCGGGGATCAGCCGCGCGTGCGGCTCCTCCAGTTCGCACAGGGCGTAGCCGAGGACCTGGAAGAAGCCCAGGTCGGCCTCGAGCTCGGGGGTGGCGAGGTGCAGCGTGTGCGGCCCCATGGGCCCATCCTAGCCAGAAAAGATGAGCGCCCCCAAGGGGGCGCTCCGGGTGGGTCCGGGGTTCAGGCGGGCTGGGGTTCGCGACGGATCCGCGCCCGCTGGCTCAGGAAGACGGCGGCGATCAGGATGACCGCGATGATCGCGTAGGCCAGGTCGGGGTTGGCGTCGAGGACGTGCATCCCCAGGGTGTTGCGCAGGAAGTCGGGCAGGTTCGCCAACGAGTCGATGCCGATGGCGTGCAGCATCCGCTGGGTGGTGAAGAGCAGGAAGGAGGCGAGCAGCAGCCCGATCCGCTCGGGCCAGGTGGCGCGCGTCAGCCACCAGCCCTGGGTGCCGGCGACGAAGAGGAGCATGGCCACGAGCGCGGTCAGTACGACGTAGACGACGTAGCTCCAGTGGCCCTCGGGGTGGATGAGCAGCAGCGCCGGCTTGAAGAAGAAGATGAAGGGCAGGATGGCCGTGCGCATGTCGTAGATGAAGCCCTGGATGCCCGTCTTGATCGGGTCGCTGCGGGCGATGGCCGCGGCCGCGTAGGCGGCGAGGCCCACCGGCGGGGTGTCGTCAGCGAGGATGCCGAAGTAGAAGACGAAGAGGTGGACGGCCACGATGGGCACGGCGAACTCGGCCTTGTCGGCGAGGTTGGCGATCACCGGCGCGATCAGCGAGGCCATGACGATGTAGTTCGCGGTCGTGGGCAGCCCCATGCCCAGCACCAGGCTGGCCACCGCCGAGATGAGCAGCACCAGCATGATGTTGCCGCCCGACATCGCCTCGACGATGTCGGCGAGGCCGAAGCCCAGGCCGGTCATGGTGACGATGCCGACGATGATCCCCGCGGACGCGGTGGCGATGGCGATCGAGGTCATGTTGCGCGCCCCCGCCTCGAAGCCCTGCACGATGTCGACGACGCCCTCCCAGAGGCCGCGGAGGATGCCGCCGCCGATGGCGGCGTGCCGGGCGCGCGCCGCGAGGATCGCCTCCTGGACGATGAAGACGACCAGCGAGATGGGCACCGCGTACTCGAACTCCATCTTGAAGTACTGTTTGAAGGCGAGCATCAGCCCCATGGGGATGACGTAGTCGGCGAAGTTGCCCTTCTGCCCGCGAATCACGATGGCGATGCGCTGCATCGCGATCATGCCGATCAGCATGAACATGGCGTTGAGCGCGGAGCGTTCCGGGGTGTGGCGCAGCCCCACCAGCTCGTACATCAGCCAGCCTACCGGGATCAGGTACTGCGCCCCCGAAAAGAAGGTGGACCAAAACGGGGGAAGCTCGCTCTTGGATAGCCCCTTCAGCCCCAGCTTGAGCGCCTCCAGGTGCACCACGTAGAAGAGGCCGATGTAGGAGAGCACCGCCGGCACCGCGGCGTAGATGATCAGCTTGTAGTAGGGGAGGTCAAGGAACTCGGCCATGATGAAGGCCGCCGCCCCCATGACCGGCGGCATCAGCTGGCCGTTGGTGGACGAGCCCACCTCGGTGGCGCCCGCCTTTTCCGGAGGGTAGCCCACCTTCTTCATCAGCGGGATGGTGAAGGTGCCGGTGGTCACCACGTTGGCGATCGAGGAGCCCGAGATGATGCCGGTGAGCATGCTGCCCACCACTGCGGCCTTGGCGGGGCCGCCGCGGTAGGTGCCCAGCCCGGAGTAGGCGAGGTCGACGAAGTACTTACCGGCCCCCGCCTTGTCGAGCAGCGCCCCGAAGAGGACGAAGAGGAAGACGAAGCGGGCGGAGACCTGGATGGGGGTGCCCCAGATGCCTTCGGTCGTCAGGTAGAGCTGCTCGACGATGCGTCGCCAAGGGTAGCCCGAGTGCAGGTAGATGATGTCGGGCAGCTCGTAGGGGATGAGCCCCTTGGGGCCGGTGACGGCGTAGAGGATGAGCACCCCCGAGATGGCCAGCAGGGCCACCCCGACGACCCGGATGGTGGCGAGGAAGAGCGCCGCCAGCGCGATCGTGCCCATGATGATGTCGGTGGTGTTGGCGACGCCGCCGCGCTCCAGGACGATGCCGTTGAAGTCGTAGACGATGTACAGCGCTCCCGCTAGCCCCATGGCGAGCACGGCCCAGTCGACCCAGGGAACGCGGTCGCGCGGGGCGCGTTTGGGCGTGGCGTACCAGATGGCCACGCCGGCCAGCAGGGTGGCCAGCGCGATCCAGATGAAGAACTTACCGGCGGTGAGGATGTTGAGCACCACCCCCGCCGTGAGCACGACGACCGCCGCGTCGCGCGGCGGGTTCTTGGAGGGGTAGGCCAGGAACGCCAGCGCGAAGGCGAAGGCCAGGTGGATCGAGCCCAGAATCAGGATGTCGAGGTTGCCCTTCCAGGTCGCCCAGACCTGAAAGGTGCTCCAGGCGACGGCGATCAGGAAGATCAGCCATTTCTGCCAGGCGGCCCGGGGGTCGCGAGCGCCGTACTCGACCTCCTGCATGAGCTCGACGGCCTTGTCCAGGTCGCCGGTGTCGCCTGCGGGCGTAGGGTTGGAACGGATATCGGACTCTTCCGGTTTCATAGATCACCTCGCAAAGGGCGGGGACGAGCTCGCCTGTACGCTAACACAGTATACAAATACCCCCGGCCGGAGGCCGGGGGCTAAGGTACCGACGCAGGGTTTAGTCGATCGGCTTGGCGGCGTCGGGGATGGCAATGCCTTCTTCTTCGTAGAACTTGGCCGCACCCTTATGCAGCGGGATGGGCATCCCGTCGAGGGCCTTGTCCACGGAGAAGTGCTGAGCGATCACGGGCTTGATGGCCTTGAACTGGTCCACCTTGTCCTTGAAGATCAGCTTGGCGATCTGGTAGACCACGTCCGCGTCCAGGTCGGCCGAGGCGGCCAGGGTGGCCTTCACCGCGACGGTCTGGAAGGGCTTGTCCTGACCCTTGTAGGAGCCCGCGGGGATGATGATCTCGGCGTAGAAGGGGTACTTCTTCTTCAGGAAGTCGATCTTGGCGAACTCGATGGGCAGGAAGACGATGTCGGTGGTCAGCGCCGCCTGGGCGATGGCGCTCGAGCCCACGCCCGCGGTGTAGAACATCGCGTCGATGCGGCCGTCCTGCAGCAGCTGAGCGGCCTGCTTGGGCTTACCGCGCACGGCGGTGCCGAGGTCGTCGAAGGTCAGCCCGTAGGCCTCGAGCACCTGCTTGGCGTTCTGCTCCACGCCCGAGCCGATGTCGCCCACGTACACCTTCTTGCCCTTGAAGTCGGCGATCGAGGTGATGCCCGAGTCCTTGCGCGCGAAGACGTGCACCGGCTCCGGGTAGATGGTGGCCATGCCGCGCAGCTTGTCGGCGGGCTTGCCGATGAACTTCTCGACGACGATGCCGTTGAACGCGTAGTAGGCGATGTCGTTCTGGATCATCGTCATCTGCAGGTCGCCGGTCTGGATCGCGCCGGCGTTGTAGACCGAGCCACCGGTGGAGATGGCGTTGGCCTTCACGTCGGGCAGGTTCTCGTTAATAATCTTGGCGATACCGACGGCGGTGGGGTAGTAGGTCCCGGTGGTGCCGCCGGACCCGATGGTGATAAAGGTTTTGGCCGATGCGCCCATGGCGAGGGCCAGACCCAGCACTGCAGCGAGAATCAGCTTGCTCTTTTTCATGCACTTACCTCCTTGGCGATATTCTTGGCATTGCCAGTATCTACTTTAGCGTGTGGAGATGAGAGGGTCAATTCGCTTGGGTCCGCCACGCCCAACGGGGTTGCGTTCCTCTATATAGGGGCGGCTAAAAAAGCAAGACCGGGTATAACTATGCAGGACGGGGCGCGCACCCCCTTTTCTTTTGCGGTCGGTTGTGCCAGATTATGGGGTAGTCGAACGACCCTCCCGAGGAGGCGGCATGAACCGACAACGAATCATCGACGCAATCGACCTGGCCCATCGGATCGTCCGGCAGCATCTGAGCGTGCAGCCGGGCGAAAATGTTTTGATCGTGGCCGACCCCGAGACCGAGATGGAGATCTACCTGGCGCTCGCCGGGGCGGTGCAGTCGGTAGGCGCTGAGTTCACGGTCTCGCTCATGCCTACGCGCGGCCGCGACCGCGCCACCTACCTGACGCAGCCCATCGAGCACGCCCTCGACGCCTCGGACGTGTTGATCGGGGTGACCAAGGCCTCGGGCGCGCCCACCTACGCGCGCAAGGTGGCCCAGCTGCTCAGCGCCAGGAAGATCCGCGCGCTCTCGATGGTGATGCGCGAGCTCGACAACTACCTCAAGGGCGCCGCCACCGCCGACTACGAGGAGCTCGAGGACCTGGGGCAACGGGTGGCGAAGCTGTGGGCCGCGGCCGACGAGATCCGCATCGAAACGGAGCGCGGCACCCGCTTCCGCGCCGGGGTGACCAAGGAGCCGGTGATGGGGCAGCCCGTCATCGTCGAGTGCGGTCTGGCGCGCGAGCCCGGGCGCGAGGCGGCCTTCTCCGACGGCGAGGTCTCGCAGCGTCCGCGCGCGGGCACGGCCGAGGGGCGGCTCGTCATCGACGGCCCGGTGGCGGGGATGCGCGGCCTCGACCCCTTCGAGGTGGAGGTCGAAGGCGGCGAGGTGGTGCGCATCGCCGGCGGCGGCAACCGCACCCGCCAGCTGGCCTCGGTCTTCGAACGCCTGCCGTGCGCCAAGCACATCGCCGAGATCGGCTTGGGGCTCAACCCCGAAGCGCTCCACAACGGCGACTTCGAAGAGGAGAAGAAGGCCCAGGGCAACGTGCACGTGGCCCTGGGGGACGACATCTTCTACGGGGGCTCCCACGGCTGCGACATCCACTGGGACATGGTGCTCTACGACGCCACCGTCTGGCTCGACGACTTCCCCCTCTTCAAGGAGGGCCGGCTGCAGCTTCAGGAAGTCCTCGAGACCACGCGATGAGGGGGGCGGGCATGGGCGCGCTCGACGGCCTCGTCGTGCTCGACCTCTCGCGCATCCTCGCAGGCCCCTACGCCACCCAGATGCTCGCCGACCTGGGGGCCGAGGTCTGGAAGGTGGAGTCGCCCTGGGGCGACGACACCCGCCGCTGGGGCCCGCCGTTCCGCGAAGGGGAGAGCGCCTACTTCCTCTCGACCAACCGCGGCAAGAAGAGCCTGGCCGTCAACCTCAAGGACCCGCGGGGGCAGCGGCTGGTGCGCCGTCTGGCCGAGCGTGCGGACGTGCTGGTGGAGAACTTCAAGGCCGGCGACCTCGCCCGCTACGGTCTCGACTACTCCAGCCTGGCCGAGGTGAACCCGCGCCTCGTCTACGCCTCGATCACCGGCTTCGGGCAGACGGGGCCGCGGGCCGCCGAACCCGGCTACGACGCCGCGCTGCAGGGGATGACCGGGATCATGAGCGTCACCGGCGAGCCCGACGGCCCGCCCATGAAGGTGGGCGTCGCCTGGATCGACGTGCTCACCGGGCTGACCGCGGCGGTGGGCATCCTCGCGGCGCTGCGGGAGCGCGACCGGAACGGCCGGGGGCAGCACCTCGACCTCGCCCTCTTCGACGTCGGCGTCGCCGCGATGGTCAACCAGGCCCAGGCCTACCTGATGACCGGCCTCGCGCCGACGCGGATGGGCAACGCCCATCCCCAGATCGTGCCCTACCAAGCCTTCGAGGCCCGCGACAAATGGTTCATCCTCGCGGTCGGCAACGACGCCCAGTACCAAAGGCTCACCGAGGCGCTGGGCCGGCCCGACCTGTGGGACGATGAGCGCTTCCGCACCAACGCCGGCCGGGTGGAGCACCGCGAGGCGCTGGTGGCCGAGCTGGCGCGTATCTTCCGCACGCGCGACCGCGGCGACTGGCTCGAGCTGCTGCGCGATGCCGGGGTGCCGGTTACCCCGGTGAACGACGTGGGCGAGGCGCTGGCCGACCCTCAGGCCGAAGCCCGGGGGCTCTTGTGGGAGGTGGTGCACCCGCGTCTGGGTCCGACGCCGCTCCTCGCCAGCCCCCTGCAGCACATGAGCCGCACCCCGGCCGCGCCCACAGCGGCCCCGCCGCTGCTGGGCCAGCACACCCGCGAGGTGCTTTCCGGGGCGCTGGGCCTGACCGCGGAGGAGCTGGAGCGGCTCGAGGCCGAGGGCGTGATCAAGAGCGCCGCGGCGGATGAGAACCCCGCCTGACTCATCCGGTCCACCTGAAGAAAAGGCCGCCCATGGCGGCCTTAATACGTTCTTAATTAACGCTCAAAATTAAGAACCCTTTAGCCGTTTTTCAAGTGCTTCCCCCCTGGAGGGGCGCAAGCTAAGGCTGCACACAGGGAGGTGCACGATGAAAAGGTACTTCGGGATGATGGCTTTGTTGGTGCTGGTTTTGGCGGCCTGTTCGACGACGGGAACCCTTGGTGACGGTCAGAGCCTGGACGCCGAGCAGCTGGCGATCGAGACCGACCTGAACCTCGACGCCGCGATCTTCGAGGACCTCGGCGGGGCGGCGGCGGCCTCGGTGCAGTCGGTCGAGGACCAGGACGTCGCCGACCTGGCGGGGGCCTGGGGGCTGCCCACGGTCGCGGTGCGCTTCCTGAAGGCCTGGGGCGTGCGCCTGCCGCGGCCCGGCGACGCCGACGGGCAGTGCAGCATCGAGGTGAACACCAACGGCTACGCCGACGTCGACGGTGACGGCGTCTTCGACCTGGTGGACGCGACCTTCGACTGCAGCGGCACCATGGGCGACGGGCAGAGCTTCGCGGTGAGCGGGGCCTTCCACTTCGAGGACAAGGACGGCGCGTTCACCGGTTTCGCCATGACCCTTAGCGACTTCACCGTCAGCCTCACGAACGTCCGCGGCGAGCACACCGTCCAGCGCACCCGCACCCTCAACGGCAGCGTCGACGTCAGCGGCAGCCCGGCCGAGGGGTACGTCCTCACCAAGGACCTGAGCATCGACTTCGTGGTCGCGGTCGACGGCGAGGTGTTGCACGAGGCCGCCTGGACCAGCCAGAAGACCAAGACCTACACCCCCGACGATCCCGACGCCCCTGCGGCGGGCGGCGTGGTCTCGATCAGCGGCAACGCCTCGCTCACCCGCGACGGTAACACCATGGAGTTCCAGGTCTCCACCTCGACCGACGTGGAAGGGGAGACCCCGCTCCACTGGAGCCGCGACTGCTGGCGCGCCGCGCGCGACGCCGGGCGGCTGGGCCACAAGATGGGCGGTTTCGACGCCGGCTGGATTCTGCACGAGAACCTGACGAACGGCAACTACACGAAGATTACCTACAACGGTTGCGGCGACGTCAGCATCGAAAAGAGCTTCTAGAGCTTCAACTCACCCGGTACGGGCGCCAAACGTTTGGCGCCCGTACCGGGTTAACCTGCACACCCCGGCGCCGGAGCGGATGTTAAGTTTGATTCAACTATGTCTGGCGCTGGAAACGGAAATTCGAATGCGAGCGCCCTTTCCATGCTTCCCGAGCTCGCCTTTGGGGCAGAGAGCGTGGTAGAGGCCGTTACCGAACGCATCGAACGGCATTTTGTGAGGCTCGATGCCGGGGCGCATGAGGATCCACTCGTCGTTGGCTTGTTTGGGGAGTGGGGCAGTGGCAAGACGCTTTGGCTCCGGCACATCGAACGACACTTCGAAAGTAAACTCGAAATGAAACTGAAAATAGGGAATACTCCCAGCATAACGGTTCCCATATTTTTCAACGCCTGGCGTTACGAAAAAGAAGAACACCTCATCTACCCACTGGTAAAGGTGCTCGAAATCAATTTACGCACGCTCGTTGCTGAAGCAGGAAAAGCGAACAGGTCGGAGCCTGAGAGCGGGTCGCCCTCAAACGGCGGTGCGGGGCGCGGGCGCAGCTGGATCATCGAAGGCATTTCGCGCGCGTGGCAAAGCGCCCGGCGTGCGGTTGTCGCTGCTGGCATGGGCTTTGCCGGACTAACTTCGGGCGTTACAATTCGCGGCGAAATTGAAACACCGAAAAGCGATGCCTTCAAAGCGATCAGCGGACTCTTCGTGGACGGCAGATTGAGCATCGAGCTATCCGGCAAGGACATCGTGGATTTTCTGATGGCGGCCAAGGGAACGCCGGAGAGCGCCCGGGAAAAAGGCGAGAACGGTAAAGGGCCGGCCGCCGACGATTTGGGGGAGGAGCGGCGCGACGAAGACCTGCTGAGCTTCGCCGAGAGGGTGCGTTCCGATTACTACGACTTTCAGCGCATCCTGCGCGAGCTTACCGGCAGGGATGGGGTTTCCGGACAGGAGGGGGAAGAGGCGAAGGTCAACCTCCTTTTCCTGATTGACGACCTGGACCGGTGCCTGCCGGAAAAGGCCGTCGAAATGCTGGAGGCGATCAAGCTGTTTATGGAGGTCGAAGGTGCGGCCTTCGTGCTGGCGCTGGACGATGAGGTGGTGGAGCGGGGGATCGTCCACCGTTACCGTGACTACACCGCTCTACAGCACCCGACCGCCTGGGACAGCATTGCCTACAGCGTGAGCAACGAGAGGTACCGCGAATTTTTAGACCTGTACACCAACCAGATGGGCCAACCGATTACCGGGCACGAATACCTGGAAAAGATCGTGCACCTGCAAGTACGCTTGCCGCGCGTCGAGGCCGACGACGTGGGGCCTTACCTGACCGAGCGTTATCCGCGGCTCTTTACCCGCAGGCTGGAGGTTGAGGCCGAAAGGGTCGCGGAAGGTGACGGTTTAAAGGCCCGCAAAGGCTTGGGAAAAGCGGTTGCCGGTGGGGAGGAAACGGAGCCGCGGGAACAGTTGATCGAGCTTTTCAGGGACGCTGTGCCACCGGTGCCGCGCAAGCTGATCCGGGCAGCGGAGCTGCTGGACTTGAAGTTGCGGACGGCTAAAAAGAACGGTTGGGACGTTTTAGATAGCGAGAAAGAGCTTTACGTGCTGGCACAGCTCACGCTGGTGCAGCTTTTTGCCCCCGAGCTTTACCGCTTTGCGCAACGGGAGTTTCCGCATTTCTTGGGGAAGATGGTCGAGTGGCTCGACAGCGGTCAGGGCGCCCCCAGCCTACCCACCAGCTTTTGTCTGGAAGAGCTGGAGCGGCGTTACCGGGCGGTACTCACCGAGGCAAAGGCTGCGCGTTCGAGCGGCGACCAGCCATCCGGCGCGGGCGAGAGGAAGGAGGCGGGAAATGATGGGTCCGGTCTGTGCGCGCAGCGGCCGGTGGCCAACCTTGCTCCCCGGCTGGTGGAAAGCAAGGAGCTGCCCTTGCTGGATCACCTGATCAAGGCGCGCCAGAAACGCTCGGGCTTCGATCCTTTCAATGTCGTGCTAAAGAACCCTGATGGCGTCTACGACGGCGTTCGCTTTGGCGAGTTCTTTTTGTTGCGGCGGCGGGTGGCTGTTCCCGGTGGACGGGAGGAACGGACCGAGGGCGAGCATGTTGGGCGGGCTGGTGATGCGTACACGGAACTGGTCCCGCGCGATGTGGAGATGTTTGTTGGCCAGTTGACGGCGCCCGACGCCGTGTACTGGCGGAATGCCCTGGAAGACGAGGGCATAGCGGGCAAGCGAGGTCGGTTAAGAGGCGATGTGTTTTCGTTGATCGTGCAGAACCTGCCAGATTTTGGTGGTGACGCAGCGAAGATTCTGGATTGGCTGGAGACCTTGGAACCCGTTCTTGGCCCCGACCAGCTCGATGAGCTGGTGAGGCGGTTGGGGGTTTTTGTTGCATTGGGTGCAGGCCCGGGTGAGGAAGGGGAGGGTGAAGGTGGAAACCCGTGAGCTGAGGCGGTTACTGGAGTTGCTTGCGCGCAAGCACAGTCCGAGCTACGAACCGGTTGCCGAAAGGGTAGACTTGCGCAAGTTGGGAATGCAAGGCAAGAAGTTGAATGGCCAAGGTTTTGCCTTTGCCTATTTACGGGGGCTTGAATTACCTGAAGGTACTGAACTGATCGACTCGGCTGACAATGATGACGTCATTGCGGGAGACGTGCAAAAAAAGGGGGCGTGGTTGCGGGTCAACCTCGAAGAAGCCCGTCTTGTTGGGGTTGAGGGACTGAACCGCTTGCGCTGGTCACGCTTGATCTACGCTGATATTACTAGAGCAGAAAAGGTGAAACTGAGCAAACATAACTTGCTTGACCTACCTAATCATGGTGAAATGCCTGATTTTGGGCCCACTTTGGTCCATGTGGGACATAAAAACCTCGTTGCTGGCCGCGCCCTTGCCATACTCCCCTCCGGCCTATTAGCCTGCGGCTCGGATGACGGCACCATCCGCCTGTGGGACCTAGGAAGCGGCATGCCTATGCAAACCCTTGAGGGCCACAAGGGTGCCGTCACCACGCTTGTCACCCTCCCTTCGAGATTGCTAGCTAGCGGTTCGGATGACGGTACCATCTGTATTTGGGATACAAACCATGAGGCAAAACTCACTGTTGGAAGGCGATGGGGCCCGGTAAATACTTTATTATCGCTATCATCAGATTACATAGCAAGTAGTACTAGTAGTAATACTATACGTATAATTAATGTAATAACAGGGGAAATAATACGTACCTATAAAGACTATACGGGTACGATTCTTGCACTTGCTAAACTTCCCTCGGGTTTGTTAGTGAGCGGTTCGAGCGGGGGCTACATCCGAATCTGGGACTTAAAAAAAGACAAACCTATTCGTAGCTATAAGTATCCGGTTGGTGCAATCACCGCCCTCGCCTCCCTCCCCTCCGGTCTACTCGCGAGCGGCTCGGACGACGGCACCATCCGCATTTGGGATGCCGAGACGGGAGAGCTCGAGGCTGCCCTCGAAGGTCACAGGGGTCCCGTATTCGCCCTCACCCTCCTCCCCTCCGGTTTACTCGCGAGCGGCTCGGACGACGGCACCATCCGCATTTGGAACCCAGATACTGGTGGAGTCGCCCTCACCCTTAAGGGTCACGCCGGGCCCATCCGTGCCATTGATTTTCTTTCCTCTGGCTTGCTGGTAAGCGTCTCGGACGACAACACCGTTCGAATTTGGGATAGCAAGGCAGGTGAAGCCGTACGCCAAATTGGTGGCCATAAGAGCCTAGTCTCCGTATTCGCCCTCACCCTCCTCCCCTCCGGTTTACTCGCGAGCGGCTCGGACGACGGCACCATCCGCATTTGGGATGCCGAGACGGGAGAGCTCGAGGCTGCCCTCGAAGGTCACAAGGGTCCCGTATTCGCCCTCGCCTCCCTCCCCTCCGGTCTACTCGCGAGCGGCTCGGACGACGGCACCATCCGCATTTGGGATGCCGAGACGGGAGAGCTCGAGGCTGCCCTCGAAGGTCACAAGGGGAGAATTCACAATATCGCTATACTTTCCAACAGTCAGATAGCTAGTGGTATGAGTGACAAAACAATTTATATATGGAATATAAAAACACGATTATTAGAGTACATTCTTGGTGTTTTCGAAGGTCACAAGGGTCCCGTATTCGCCCTCACCCTCCTCCCCTCCGGTCTACTCGCGAGCGGCTCGGACGACGGCACCATCCGCATTTGGGATACCGAGACGGGAGGGACCGTCCGCATCCTCGAGGGCCACACCGGTTCCGTCCTCGCCCTCACCCTCCTCCCCTCCGGTCTACTCGCGAGCGGCTCGGACGACGGCACCATCCGCATTTGGGATGCCGAGACGGGAGAGCTCGAGGCTGCCCTCGAAGGTCACAGGGGTCCCGTATTCGCCCTCGCCTCCCTCCCCTCCGGTCTACTCGCGAGCGGGTCGGACGACGGCACAATCCGTATCTGGGATCCGGAGGCTGGCGAGCTACAGCGAGTTTTTCTAAACTTAAAAAGGTGGTATGCGGAGGTCGGGGTATGTGCCGATAAAAGCGGTCTAACTTTTTGCGCGCCGCCGGGAAGATCGTGGCGGAGGCGTGAAGTGGAGGGCCGCCTTTTGCCAGCTGATCCGGTATTGCATGAGCTAAGCCAGCTCTCGTGCTGCGGTTACGTGCTCCCGGCTTACCGCTTTCCCGAGTTGATCGAATGGCTGGACAATGCAGGTGAACGCATGCGTCTCGCTTGGCCTAAGGGATTTGATTGGCGTCGTTTCCTCGGCTGGTCGGACAGCGCGAAAAAGCAGGGCTAACGTCGGCTCATTCCCTAAAGGGCAGCGCCGCCTCCACGGCGCGGCCCAGCGCCTCGCCCGGGGTCTTGCCCTCGCCGCGTTCGGCGGCGGTTTCTTTCTCCAGCCAGACGGTGCTCTCGCCGAAGGGGCCGCGGCCAAAGAGCACCCCGCGCCAGCCGCCGGCCAGCAGCTGCTCGATGGCCTCGCCTAGGTCGCCGGCGTCGTGGCCGCGCACGAAGAGCGCCTCGGCCGCCTCGGGCGGCCAGTCGGCCGCGAAGCCCTGGCGCGCGGCCAAGAAGCCATAGGCGGGGTCGCGCTGCTCCATGGTGCCGCCGCGGGCGAAGTAGCGTTCGAGCACGAAGAGCCAGTCACCCCGCCGGCTCGCGGGGGCCATGGCCTCGTAGGCGGCGTCGAGGTCCGTGGGGCTGTAGGCGCGGTAGCGGTTCTCGTGCAGCACCAGCGCCTCGGGCAGCCGCGGCCGCAGCGGCGGCTTTTCGTCGGGGACCCCCACGACCAGGCCGCTCACCGGAACCACCCCGCGGGGCAGCCCCAGCAGCCGCGCCACCTCGGCCGGGCGGTTGAGGAGCCCGCCGATCCAGCAGATGCCGTAGCCCAGCGCCTCGGCGGCTACGGCCAGGTGCGCGCCGGCCAGGGTGGCGTCCACCAGGGCGAAGTGCAGGCCGGTGCGCGGCCAGCGGGCCATCGCCTGGCCGCGGTGGGCCAGCAGCCGCTCCAGGCGGTGCACGTCGGCCAGCGGAACGAAGAACTCGGCCGCCTCGGCGACGTGCGCCTGGTCGCCGGCCAGGTGGGCGAGTTCGCGCCGCAGCTTTGGATCGGTCACGCGCAGGATCGAGTAAAGCTGGGCGCTGGCGTCGGTGGGGGCGCGCCGCGCCGCCGCCAGGATGCGCTCCAGGTCGCCCTCGCGCAGCGGCTCGGGCTTGAAGCGGCGGATCGAGCGGCGCTCGAGCATCGGCGTGAGCAGGTCCATGCCCTTAGCCTAACCGACCGGGTACACACGCCCCATTCCGCGGTTTTTGGCCGGTCGGTATAATCCACTAGGTTAACGCCGCTTGGAGGGGAAAGACATGGCCATCAAAATCGCAGTACCCAAGGAGGAAGCCCCGGGCGAGCGCCGGGTCGCCCTCGTGCCCGAGGTCGCCGGCAAGCTCGTCAGGCAGGGGCACGCCGTCGCCGTCGAGAGCGGCGCGGGCGTGGGGGCGCACTACCTCGACGACGCCTACGAAAAGGCGGGCGCCCAGCTCGTAGAAAAGAGAACCGAGCTCCTCGGCGGAGCGCAGATCGTGCTCAAGGTGCAGCCGCCGACCGAGGACGAGATCGACGCCCTGCCCGAGGGCGCGGTGCTGATCGGCTTCATGTACCCGCACCGCTACCCCGAACGGGTGGCGAAGATGCGCGACAAGAAGCTGACCGTCTTCGCCATGGAGCTGGTGCCGCGCATCACCCGCGCCCAGGCCATGGACGCGCTCAGCAGCCAGGCCACGGTGGCCGGTTACAAGGCGGCCCTGATCGCCGCCGACACCATCGACCGTTTCCTGCCCATGCTCACCACCGCCGCCGGGACGATCCGCCCCGCGCAGGTGCTGGTGCTGGGCGCGGGGGTGGCGGGGTTGCAGGCCATCGCCACGGCCAAGCGCCTGGGCGCGGTCGTCAGCGCCTACGACGTGCGCCGCGCCGCCGGCGAGCAGGTGCGCAGCCTCGGGGCCAAGTTCCTGGAGCTGGAGATCGACGCCGAGGCCGAGGGCGGCTACGCGCGCGAGCTCACCGAAGAGGAGAAGGCCAAGGAGCGGGCGATGGTCGAGGAGGCCATCGTCGCCGCCGACATCGTCATCACCACCGCGAACATTCCCGGACGGCGCGCGCCCATCCTGGTGACCAAGGAGATGGTCGAGCGCATGAAGCCGGGCTCGGTCATCGTCGACCTGGCCGCCGAGTCGGGCGGCAACTGCGAGGTCACGAAGCCGGGCGAGACGGTGCAGGTGGGCGACGTGCGGGTGGTGGGCCCCCTGAATCTGCCGAGCGCGCTGGCGGTGCACGCCTCGGAGATGTACGCCAAGAACCTGCACAACTTCCTCGAGCTCATCCTCACTGAAGAGGGCGGGCTCGAACTCGACTGGGACGACGAGATCCTGGCGGGCAGCGTGCTCGTCCACGACGGCGAGATCAAGCACGCGCCCACGCGCGAACTCGTGGAAGGAGGCGCGGCATGATCAGCGGAACCTGGGCGGCGCTCTACATCTTCATGCTCGCGGCGTTCACCGGCTACGAGGTGATCAGCCGCGTCCCCGTGGTGCTCCACACCCCCCTGATGTCGGGGTCGAACTTCATCCACGGCATCGTGCTCGTGGGGGCGATGGTGGTCCTCGGCCACGCCGAGACCACCCCGGAGCTGGTCATCGGCTTCATCGGCGTGCTGCTGGCCGCGGCCAACGCCGCCGGCGGCTACGCGGTCACCGAACGGATGCTCGAGATGTTCGAGCGGAAACCCAAGGAGGGCTAGGCCATGGAGACCTTCATTCAGCTCGTTTACTTCGTCACGGCCTTCCTCTTCATCCTCGGCCTCAAGCAGATGAGCCACCCCGCCACCGCCAAGCGCGGCATCGTCTGGGCGGGGTACGCCATGCTGGCGGCCACCATCGCCACCTTCGCCTGGCCCGGTCTGAGCAACTTCTTCCTCATCATCCTGGGCATCCTCGTCGGCGGCGGCGCCGCCTGGGTCATCGCCAAGAAGGTGGCCATGACCGACATGCCGCAGATGGTGGCCATCTACAACGGCATGGGCGGCGGCGCCGCGGGCGCGATCGCCGCGGTGGAGCTGCTGCGCCACAGCGCCAGCCAGGGTGAGATGACGACCGGCCTGCTGGTGCTCGCCCTTCTCGGCGGGCTCATCGGCGCGGTCTCGTTCAGCGGCTCGATGGTGGCCTTCGCCAAGCTGCAGGGTCTGGTCAACTCGCGCGCCGTCACCTTCCCCTTCCAGCAGCCGATCAACATGGCGGTGCTGGCCGTCTCGGTCCTCTTCGCCCTCGCCTACCTCTTCGGCGCCCAGGGCACCGGGGTGGTGCTGTGGTTCTTCGTGCTGGCGCTGCTCTTCGGCGTGCTGATGACCATCCCCATCGGCGGCGGCGACATGCCGGTGGTGATCTCGCTCTACAACGCCTTCACCGGTCTGGCCGTCGGCTTCGAGGGCTTCGCCATCGGCAACCCGGCGATGATCATCGCCGGCACGGTGGTGGGCGCGGCCGGTACCCTGCTCACCATCCTGATGGCCAAGGCGATGAACCGCTCGCTCTACAGCGTCCTCTTCGGCGCCTTCGGCGCGGTGGAGCAGGAGGGCGGCGAGATCAAGGGCAGCCTCAAGCCGATGGAGCCCGAGGACGCCGCCAGCCTGATGGCCTTCGCCAACAAGGTGATCATCGTGCCCGGGTACGGCATGGCCGTGGCCCAGGCGCAGCAGAAGGTCAAGGAGCTCATGGAGGAGCTCGAGAAGCGCGGGGTCGAGGTCAAGTTCGCCATCCACCCGGTGGCGGGCCGCATGCCCGGCCACATGAACGTGCTGCTCGCCGAGGCCGGCATCCCCTACGAGAAGCTCTACGACCTCGACGAGATCAACCCCGAGTTCGAGACCGCCGACGTGGCCCTGGTGATCGGCGCCAACGACGTGGTCAACCCCGCCGCCCGCCGCGAGGGCAGCCCCCTCTACGGCATGCCCATCCTCGACGTGGACAAGGCCAAGCAGGTCTTCGTGCTCAAGCGCGGTCGCGGCAAGGGCTTCGCCGGCATCGAGAACGAGCTCTTCTACGCCGACAACACCAACATGGTCTACGGCGACGCCTCCGAGACCCTCAACAAGATGGTCCAGGCGCTCAAGAACCTCTAGGCGCCCGGCAAGGCCGATCGGCCCGCCCTTCGGGGCGGGCCTTTTGGTGGCAGAATGGGGGCATGAGCCTGAGTCTGCGCGAACGCATCCGATCGGTGCTGGACCAGCTGAAGCAGGAGGGGTTGTACATCACCCCGCCGGTGCTCGAGGCCCCGCAGGAGCCGGTGACCCGGGTGAACGGCCGCGAGGTCGTCAACCTGGCCTCGAACAACTACCTGGGCTTCGCCAACCATCCCCACCTGAAGGCGCGGGCGCGCGCCTTCCTGGAGCTCTGGGGCGCGGGCAGCGGCGCGGTGCGCACGATCGCCGGCACCTTCACCTACCACGAGGAGTTCGAGCGCCTGCTGGCGGCCTTCAAGGGCACCGAGAGCGCGCTCGTGCTGCAGTCGGGCTTCACCGCCAACCAGGGGGTGCTGGGGGCCTTGTTGCAGCCGGGCGACCTCGTCTTCTCCGACGAGCTCAACCACGCCTCGATCATCGACGGGCTGCGCCTCACCAAGGCGACGCGCCACGTCTTCCGCCACGCCGACGTCGAGCACCTGGAGGAGCTGCTCCAGGCCCATGACACCGACGGGCTCAAACTGATCGTGACCGACGGGGTCTTCTCCATGGACGGCGACGTGGCGCCGCTCGACCGCATCGTGCCGATGGCGGAAAGGTACGGGGCGCTCGTCTACGTGGACGACGCCCACGGCTCGGGGGTGCTGGGCGAGCTGGGCCGCGGCACCGTGCACCACTTCGGTTTTCACGAAAACCCGAACGTCATCCAGGTGGCCACCCTCTCCAAGGCCTGGGCGGTGGTGGGCGGCTACGCCGCCGGGGCCCGCGAGCTGCGCGAGCTGCTGATCAACCGGGCGCGGCCCTACCTTTTCTCCACCTCGCACCCGCCGGCGGTGGTGGGGGCGCTGGTGGGGGCGCTCGAGCTGATCCAGCGGGAGCCCGAGCGCATCGACCGGCTCTGGGCCAACACCCGCTACTTCAAGGAAGAGCTGGCCCGCCTGGGCTACGACACCATGGGCAGCCAGACCCCCATCACCCCGGTCCTCTTCGGCGAGGCGCCCGCGGCCTTCGAGGCGAGCCGCAAGCTGCTGGAGCGCGGCGTCTTCGCCGTGGGCATCGGTTTCCCCACGGTGCCGCGGGGCAAGGCGCGCATCCGCAACATCGTCACCGCCGCCCACACCCGCCCGCAGCTCGACCGGGCGCTCGAGGCCTACGCCGCGGTGGGGCGCGAGCTCGGCGTGATCGGTTAGCGGCTGGGCCGCGGACCGGCCCGGGCGGCGGCCGGGTGTAGAATGGTCTGTACTTTCTAGACGAGGTTGGGGTTGCCGCCAGGCCGGGGTACGGGGGGTATGAAGGAACACACGACGGGGTCCGGACACATTACCTTGCTGGAGCGGGTCAGCGCCACGCCCTTCGGGCGGGTGCGGCGGGTGCTGGTCATCGGGGTGCTGCTGCTGGGCGCGGTGGCCAGCCTGACGGCGCTCTACCTGCAGGTCGCCATCGAGGCGACGAACCCCGTCGACCTCACCTTTCTGCCCCTGATGTTCGTCCTCTTCCTGGGCATGACGGTGGCCCTCGTCTACCGCCCCGACAAGCTGCACCTGGTCGAGAACGCCGCCTACCTGATGCTGGTGCTCTACGGGCTTTCGATGCTGGTCTTCCAGGTGCGCTACACGCTCCCCGAGCTGCACACCTTCTCCGAAACGATGTTCTGGTTCCCCATGCTCTACCTGGTGGCCTACCTGCTGCACCGGCGGGCCATGGCCTTCCGCATCGCCGCCGGCATCTGGGTGGCGACGCTGGTGCTGGGGCTCGTTTTCACCCCCTTCGGGGAGCTATGGCGCAACAAGGACGCCGGGGCCTTCAACGCGCTGCTGCAGTTCTACATCTCCGGCATCGTCTACGCGATGCTCCTCTACGCCTTCTCGCGGATCGAGGAGAGCTACGCCGAGAACCGCATGCTGGCCTACCTCGACCACCTGACCCAGCTGCCCAACCGCCGCTACGGCGAGGCCGTGCTGGTGCACCTCTTCCGCCAGGTGCGCGAGCACGGCGGCACCTTCAGCGTGATCATGCTCGACCTGGACGGCTTCAAGAAGGTGAACGACCGCCACGGGCACGACGTGGGCGACCGCGTGCTCAAGCGCTGCGCGCTGCTGATCCAGCGCTACCTGCCGCGCGGCGCCCGGGTGATCCGCTGGGGCGGGGAGGAGTTCCTGATCGTGCTTCCCGACCTGGACGAAGGCGCGGCCCTGGCCGTGGCCGAAGAGGTGCGGCGGGGGCTCGAGCGCTCACCCCACGAACGCGTGGGGCCGGTGCTGGCCAGCCTCGGCGTCGCCGGCTGCCGCCCGGGCGACGCCCTCGACACCCTGATCCAGCGCGCCGACCAGGCCATGTACCTCGCCAAACAGAACGGCGGCAACCGCGTCGTGGCGTTCTCCCAGCTGCTGCAGACCGCCCAGGCCTAGGCCCCGGCCGCCTGCAGCAGATCGGCGACCCGGCGCGTCTCTTCCCAGGGAAAGCCCTCGCGTCCGAAGTGGCCGTAGGCCGAGGTCTCGGTGTAGATGGGGCGCAGCAGCTCGAGCTCCTCGATGATCGCGAGCGGGCGCGGGTCGAAGACCCGGCTCGCCACCTCGGTGATCTGGCTGTCGGTCAGCGTCCCGGTGCCGAAGGTCTCCACCCGCAGCCCCACCGGCCGCGCCTTGCCGATGGCGTAGGCCACCTCCACCAGGGCGCGCTCGGCCAGGCCGGCGGCCACGATGTTCTTGGCCATGTAACGGGCGTAGTAGGCCCCGGAGCGGTCCACCTTGGTGGGGTCCTTGCCGCTGAAGGCGCCGCCGCCGTGGGGCACGGCGCCGCCGTAGGTGTCGACGATGATCTTGCGCCCCGTCAGCCCCGCGTCGCCGTGGGGGCCGCCGAGGACGAAGCGGCCCGAGGGGTTGATGAAGAAGTGGGTGTCCTCGCGCAGCAGCCCCGCAGGGATCGCCTGGCGCACCACCTTCTCGATCAGGTCGTCGCGCAGCTCGTCGGGGTCGATGTCGGGGGCATGCTGGGCCGAGAGGACCACGGTCTCCACGTAGAGGGGCCGGTCGCCGTCGTAGGCCACGGTCACCTGGGCCTTGCCGTCGGGGCGCAGGTAGGGCAGCTCGCCCGACTTGCGCACCTCGGCGAGGCGGCGGGTGAGCCGGTGCGCCAGCGTGATGGGCAGCGGCATCAGCTCCTCGGTTTCGCGGGTGGCGTAGCCGAACATCAGCCCCTGGTCGCCCGCGCCCACCTGGTCGTAGGGGTCGGTGGAGCCGAGCACCCGCACCTCGTAGGCGGTGTTGACCCCGCCGGCGATGTCGGGGGACTGCTCGTCGATCGCCGAGAGCACCGCGCAGGTGTCCCCGTCGAAGCCGAACTTGGCGCGGGTGTAGCCCACCTCCTTGACGGTGCGCCGCACCAGGTCGGGCAGGTGCACGTAGGCCTTGGTGGTGATCTCGCCCGCGACCAGGACCATGCCGGTCTTGACCAGCGTCTCGGCGGCGACCCGCGCCGCGGTGTCCTTGGCCAGGATGGCGTCGAGGATCGCGTCGGAGATGCGGTCGGCCAGCTTGTCGGGGTGCCCCTCGGTTACCGATTCGGATGTCACCAGTCGTAGCAACGTCGCCTCCCGGGTGCTCGTGCGGCCTCGGCCGCTCAGCTATGAATATACCGCGGGCGGGGCGCCATCACGAAGCCGGGGCACCCAGCTCGGCGTGCAACCTGCGGAAATCCTCGATGCCCAGGCGTTCGGCGCGCACCATCGGCTCGAGCCCCGCCGCCTCCAGGGCGGCGAGCACCCGCGCGCGCGGCCAGCCCGCCTGCTCCAGGTTCTTGCGCAGCGTCTTGCGCCGCTGCGCGAAGGCCGCCTCGATCAGGCGGAAGAGGCCGGGGTCGTCGGGCGCGCCGGTGTGCTCCAGCTCGACCAGGGTCGAGGTGACCTTGGGGCGCGGGTAGAAGGCCTCGGGCGGGAAGTCGCGGACCTTGCGCACCCGCGCGTGGTGGGCGGCGCGCAGGCTGAGCAGGCCGTAGGCGGGGGTGCCGGGCGCGGCGGCGAGGCGCTCGGCCACCTCGCGCTGCAGCAGGACGACGAGCCGGTGGAAGCGGCCCTGGCGCAGCAGCTCGCTGAGCAGCGGGGTGGCCACGTTGTAGGGCAGGTTACTGACGAAGAGGCTGCCCGGCGGCACCTGCGACCAGTCGTAGGCGAGGGCGTCGGCGAAGGCGAGCTCCACCGGCAGCCCCGCCAGGGTCTCGCGCAGCACCGGTTCCAGCCGGGTATCCTTCTCGACCGCGTGCACCCGGGCGCCCGCCGCGGCGAGGGCGCGGGTGAGGGTGCCCAGCCCGGGGCCCACCTCCCACACCGGCTGCTGCGGTCGCACGTCCGCGGTGCGCACGATAACGTCGAGCAACCCCGCGTCCACGAGGAAGTTCTGCCCCAGCCGCCGGTCGGCGGCGAGGCCGTAGCGCTCGAGAAGGGCGCGGACGGTGCTAGGCTTCGTCAGCGAGGGCATTCAACTGTTCGATCAGGTAGGCCTCGGCGGTCTGGAGGTCGCCGCTTTCGGCGAGCGCCAGCTCTTCGCTGAGGATGCCCACCAGCTCGCGGTACTGCTGGTGCTCGGTGCCCGAGAGCGGGCGCAGCTGGTGGCGGCGGTGCAGCGAGGCGAGCATGCGGGCGAGCTCGAGGGGGTCGCTTTCGCTGAGGGCGCGGCCGATCTCCCGCTGGCGCGCGGGCCAGCCGCTGGCGAGGTCGCGGGCCTCGCCCAGGGCGCGCACCAGCGCGTCGCGGTCGGCGCCGGCGAGCGGGGGCCGCAGGCCGAGGCGCTCGGCCTTCTCCACCGGGACCATGATCGTCCCCGGCTTACGCAGGAGCTCGATGACGTAGTAGGTGTTGCGCTCGCCCATGACCTCGCGTTCGGCGATTTCGCGGATGTACCCGCCGCCCTGGGCGGGGTAGACGACCGGGTCCCCGACGTTAAACCCCATGGCCGCCATCTTAACCCGGGTCCGGAGATTGGGCAAACCGCACCACCTGCCACTCGACCCCGTCGGGAAGCGGGATCAGCTCGAGGTACTGGCCCAGGTCGAGGGCGTCGATGAGCGCGAAGCCGTGGCGTTCGAAGACGCGGATCCCCTTCTTCATCACGGTGTGGCCGTAGACCCCGAAGCGGTAGCCGGCGCGGGCGAGGTAGTCGGGGTGGGTGAACCACCACTGCTTGGGTTCCTTCGACTGGTAGAACATGTCGTCGTACTCCTGGAGCCAGGGAGCGGGGCCCACGTGGGCGAAGTGGATGCCGTCGATCACGAACTCCTTGGGCAGTCCGCCCAGCCACTCGGCGAGGCCTTCGGGCAGCGGGGTGCCGCCGCGCTCGGGGTCGAACTCGGCGTGCTCGATCCCCGAGGCGTTCCCCAGCAGGAACTTGTGGTCGAGCGCCGCCTGGTCGTGGTTGCCGCGCAGCACCACCACAAAGCCCCCCGCCTGGTCGACGAAGTGCTTGACGCGGCGCAGCGCCCGCACCTGTTCGCGGGCGGCGCGCGCCAGGTGGTCGGGGTTGCGGGGGTCGTAGGGCTCGAGCCCGGTGAGCCGGGTGTAGGCCTCGCGGGTCTTGGGGTGCACCAGGTCGCCGAGCAGCACCACCCGCAGGTGGCCGGCGCGCAGCGCCGGGGTGGGCAGGTAGTGGGCGTCGGCCGCGCCCGCGTGCCGCAGCGCCTGCCAGAGCTTGCCGTACTCGGCGTGCACGTCGCCGATGGCGACGATCCGCGGCATCAGGAGGGCTCCTTTTCCAGCAGCAGCGCGCGCAGCTCGCCGTAGAGCTTCTTGGTCGTTTCGGGGTCGCTTCCGTAGCCGCCGTACTTGACCACCAGCGCCGCCGCCTCGCGGCCCTTGCCCGCCTCGCGCAGCCGTGCGATCAGGCGGTCGATCAGCTCCTGGGCGCTGGGCTTGGCGGTTTCGGGCCTGGGCGGCGCCTCGCGGCGGGCCCCGGGAGGCGCGGACGGCGGCCGCCCCACGCCCGCCTGGACGGCGGCCATCCAGAGCGCGGCCTCCGCCGCGGCCTCCAGGGTGGCGCCGCTGCCCACGCCGCTCTTGACGGCGCCCCCCAGCTCCAGGCTGCAGCCCACGGCCGGCGGCTGGACCGAGGCCACCTGGAAGCGGCAGCTCCAGCCGCCGGGACCCCAGAGGGCGTCGAGCTGTTCGTAAAGCCAGGCGGCGGCCGAAGGCTCGGTCCCCAGGGGTCCGGCCTCCAAAAGCGCGGCCATCGCGTCCCAGGTGGCGTCGTCCATTGGCGTCATTGTACCCCGTTCGTGGCTTTTCGCGCCGCTGCACGGCCAAAACCCTAGACAGCCCGGCTTCCGGCGGCTAAGATGGTTCGTGCGTGGGGCCGTGGCGCAGTTGGGAGCGCGCCTGAATCGCACTCAGGAGGTCAGGGGTTCGAATCCCCTCGGCTCCACCAGCAAGGCCGGGCCAGCCGCCCGGCCTTTTTCCGTTGGCGCGCTCTTCAGAGGGCCTCGAGCAGCCGGGTGCGGGCCTCGTCCACGTACGCCTGCTGCTCCTCCACGCTCCAGCCCAGCTCGGCGGCCATCAGGTCGGCGGTGCGCTTCAGCGCCGCCAGCGCCGCCTTCTGGTCCAGGAAGGCCAGCCGGGTGCGGCGCGCGAGGACGTCGATGGGGGTGACGGCCATCTCCCGCCGCACGGCCCAGACGACCTCGGCCTCGACGAAGGGGTGCTCGGCCGCCAGCCGTTCGCCGAAGCCCTCGGCGGCGAGGCGGGCCACCTCGGGGGCGCGGTCGCCGTAGCTCTGGTTCAGGTGCCGGGCCACCTCCTCGTCGAGGTCGAAGCGCTCGCCGAGGGCGCGCCAGCCGTCCGCGTCGAAGCCGGCGGCGCCCTCGATGAAGACCCGGTCGGTGATGCAGCCGCGCGCCGGGCGCAGCTCGCGGGTGCGCACCACGTAGTCCACCAGGTCCTCGGCCATCTTGCGGTAGGTCGTCCACTTGCCGCCGGCGATCGTGACCAGGCCGCTGTCCGACTCGCTGATGACGTGGTCGCGGGCGAGCTCGGCGGTGTCGTGCGCCTTGGGGTCCCGCACCAGCGGCCGCAGCCCGCTCCAGGCGGCGAGGATGTCGTCCCGGCCGGGCTCGAGCGCAAAGTAGCGCTTCAGGTGCCGCAGGATGTAGTCGATCTCTTCCTCCTGCGGCCGCGGGTGGAAGCTGAGCTCGGCGGGTTCGTCGGTGGTTCCGGCCAGGGTGTGCCCCATCCAGGGGAGCACGAAGAGCACCCGTCCGTCCTCGGTCTTGGGGATGAGCAGGCCTGTGCCCGGGGGGCTGAACCGCCCCGGCAGCACGATGTGCACCCCGGAGCTGGTGACCACCATCGGCGGGGCGTCGGGGTCGTCCATACGACGGATCAGGTCGGTGAAGGGGCCGGTGGCGTTGACCACCGTGCGGGCGCGCACCGTGAAGTCCTCGTTCGCCAGGCGGTCGTGCACCTCGGCGCCGGCGACCCGGTTCCCCTGCTTGACGAGCCCCGTCACCTCGACGTAGTTGACGACCGTCGCCCCCTCGCGCAGCGCGGTCAGGATGACCGCCACATTCATGCGGGCATCGTCGAACTGGCCGTCGTAGTACTCCACCCCGCCGACCAGCCCCTCCTCCTTGAGCTGGGGGAACTCCTCGAGCGCCCGGCTGCGGGGGACGAAGCGGCTGGGCTTGAGGCGCTCGTGACCGGCGAGCAGGTCGTAGGCCTTGAGGCCCGAGAAGTAGTAGGGCACCTCCCAGGCCCGGTAGAGCGGCGTGAGCAGGGGGATGGGGTGGGCCAGGTGGGGCGCCAGGCGCAGGATGATGCCGCGTTCGCGCAGGGCGTCGCGCACCAGGTTGTACTGGACCCGGTCGAGGTGCTTGACCGCGGCCTCGAGGTAGCGCACCCCTCCGTGGACGAGCTTGGTGCTTCGGCTCGAGGTGCCCTCGGAGAAGTCGCCGCGCTCCACCAGCGCCACGCTCAGCCCCCGGGTGGCGGCGTCCAGCGCGATGCCCGCCCCGGTGGCCCCGCCGCCGATGACGAGCAGGTCGAAGGTCCGGTTCTTGAGTGCGTCGAGCTGCTTTTCCCGGTTCATGCTCCAGCTCCTTCCGCCCAGCCTCGGGCGCGTGCTACGGCTTCGTGCCAGCCCGCGATCAAGCGGGCGCGCTCTTCGGGGTCGCCCGCGGGTTCGAAGCGCCGGTCGGACTGCCAGGCGCGCGCCAGCGTGGGCAGGTCCGCCAGGTCCGCCCCCACGGCGGCGGCCATGGCGGCGCCCAGCGCCGTCGTCTCGGTCACGCGCGGGCGCTCGACCGCCCGCCCCAGCAGGTCGGCCTGGATCTGCAAGAGCAGGTCGTTGGCCGCGGCCCCGCCGTCGGCGCGCAGCGTTTGCAGGTGCACCCCGGCGGTCTCCATCGCGTGCACCGCGTCGTAGACCTGCAAGGCGATGGCCTCGAGGGTGGCCCGGGCGATGTGGGCGCGGCCGCTGCCGCGGGTCAGCCCCACCAGCAGGCCGCGGGCGTGGGGGTCCCAGTAGGGGCTGCCCAGCCCGGTGAGCGCGGGCACGAAGTAGACGCCCTCGCTGCTGGCCACGCTGGCCGCCAGCGCTTCGATCTCGTGGCTCTCTTTGATCAGCCCCAGCCCGTCGCGCAGCCACTGCACCGCCGCGCCAGCGACGAAGATCGAGCCCTCGAGCGCGTAGTGCAGGGGCTCGTCCCGGACGCGCCAGGCCACGGTGGTGAGGACGCCTTCGCCCCGGCGCGGCTCGGTCCCGGTGTTCATTACCAGGAAGGCGCCGGTGCCGTAGGTGTTCTTGGCCATCCCCGCCGAAAAGCAGGCCTGACCGAAGAGGGCCGCCTGCTGGTCGCCGAGCACGCCGCGGATCGGTACCGACCCGCCCAGCCACCCGGGGTCGGTGCTGCCGAAGTCGCCCACCGAGGGGTGCACCTCGGGCAGAACGGCGCGCGGCACCCGGAAGAGGCCGAGCAGCGCGTCGTCCCATTGCCCTGTGTGAATGTCGAAGAGCAGGGTCCGCGACGCGTTGGACACGTCGGTGGCGTGGACCCGGCCGCCGGTAAGGTTCCAGATGAGCCAGCTGTCGATGGTACCGAAGGCCAGCTCGCCGGCCTCGGCGCGGCGGCGCAGCCCCGGATCCTCGAGCAGCCAGGCGAGCTTGCTCGCGGAAAAGTAGGGGTCGAGGACGAGGCCGGTCTTGGCTCGCAGCTGCGCCTCCAGCCCCTCGCGTTTCATCCGGTCCGTCAACTCGGCGGTGCGGCGGTCCTGCCAGACGATGGCGCGGCTGACGGGGCGGCCGCTGCTGCGCTCCCAGAGCACCACGGTCTCGCGCTGGTTGGTGATGCCGACGGCGGCCAGGTCCCCCGCGGTCAGGCCCGCCTGTTCCAGCGCCGCCCGGGCCGTGGCCAGCTGGGTGTGCCAGATCTCCATCGGATCGTGCTCCACCCAGCCGGGGTGGGGAAAGTGCTGCTCGAACGGCTCCTGGGCCAGGGCGACGATGCGACCGCTGAGGTCGAAGACGATGGCCCGCGAACTGGTGGTCCCCTGATCGAGGGCTAGCAGATACGCCACGGGTGGCCTCCTACCCCTACCGTACAACGCAGGCCGGGGCGCGCGCCCCGGCTAGGTCGCGGTCACGATGCGGTCGCGCCCTTCCTTCTTGGCGCGGATCAGGGCGTCGTCGGCCTCCAGGATCCAGCGGAAGACCTCGGCGCTGTCGTTGGGGATCCGCCCTCCCGCGAGGCCCACGGAGGCGGTGACCTGTTCGTGGATGTCGGTCAGCCGCAGCTCGGCGATGCGCGCGCGGACGCGCTCGAAGATCTGCACCGCCTGCTTGAGGTCGCTGTCGGAGAGCAGCACCAGGAACTCCTCGCCCCCCCAGCGGACGGCCAGGTCGTCCTCGCGCAGGTTGCGCTCGAGCAACTCCGCGACGGCCTGCAACAGCACGTCGCCGGCGGCGTGGCCGTAGCGGTCGTTGACCTGCTTGAAGCGGTCGAGGTCGAGCATGGCCAGGGTGATCGCCCGCTGCCCTCGCCGCGCCCGCTCGAGGGCGTAGGGCAGCTTCACCTCGAAGCCGCGGCGGTTGTACAGGCCCGTGAGCGGATCGGTGTGCGCCTGGATCTGCCAGTCGAGCGAGCGCATCACCTCGCCCAAGCGCTGGCCCACCATCGGCACGAGCAGCTTGAAGAAGGGCCCGCAGCGGCGCGAACCGCCCAGGTAGACGCGCCCGAGCTGGATGCCCCGGTCCTCCAGGGTGCGGCCGTAACGGGTCCGCTCGCCCACGATCAGGTCGTCGAAGACGCTCAGCCGCAGCCCCACGACGTTTTCGCAGGCGCGTGTGAAGAGGTCGAGGAGTTCGTGGGCCAGGCTCTCGGGGGTGGGGGGTTGCCGGGTCACCGGGAAGAGGGCGAGGTCGCCGAGGATGCTGCTCCACTGGGTGAGCTGGGACTCGGAGCGGGTCTTGGCGAGGTGCAGGGGCAGGATCACCGAAAGGATGCCGCCCCAGGCGGCCAGGCTGCTGAGCGCCACGATGTAGCGGGCTGTGAGCTGGGGAGCCTCCGCGCCCATCCAGTTCAGGACCACGAGCGCCCACATTGCCATGAAGACGGTCACCGCGACGATCAGGTGGAGGGGCTCGATGCGGCGTGCGCCGGCCTCGAGCCGCAGCCCTTCGACGATCAGCCAGAGGCTCGCGGTCCAGATCAGGAACCCCCACTGCATCCCCTCGGAGCTGGTGAGCGGGGGCAGGGTGGCCCAGCTGGTGATCCCGATCTGCACGAAGACGAGGGTGGGCAGCCAGAGCAACCGCGCCTCGGGCGCCCTCCCACGCGGCACCGCGTACCAGGCGGGCAGGCCGTAGTAGAGGAGCAGGAGCTGCAAGAGCAGCAACACGTAGAGGTGGGTGGCGGGGTGGACGTGCTGGATCGCCGCGAAGGTGAAGCCGATGGGGAAGAGGGCGAAGGCGTAGAGCGACAGCGGAAGGCGGGTGCCCCGCGCCAGCCGCCGCAGCAGCAGCACGAAGGGGAGGTAGCCCGCGAAGAGGAGCAGCCAGAGCAGCACGTTCTGGTGGGGGAAACGGCTCAGCAGCCCCAGCAGGGTGGCGAAGTAGAGCCCCCAGGCGGTGCCCCACAGGGCGAGGGCGGTGCCGGCCAGCGGCCCGATCTTGGGCGTGCGAAAGGCCCGAACCACGAGCCAAAGTACGGCGACGGCGCCGATCAGCACCAGCGCGGGTAGGGCGGCCACATCCTCAATATAGAGGGAACGGCGGGTCCGTTTCCGCTAAGGTGAACTTTTTTCGGAACGCCAGGGGCGGACGCGCAGGCTGCGCAGCCGGTTGATCGCCCCGGCCAGCTCGTAGCGCCGCGGGCGCGCGAGCTCGGGGGCCGGATCCAGGTGGTGGAGGCCGTGCTCGTCCAGCTCGCGCTCGAGCTGGGCGAGCAGCTGGGCCAGGGTGCGGTCGCCGGCGAGCTCCCGGAGCCGCGCCATCAGGTGGCCGATCGCGCGGGTCTGGCTGGGATCGACGAGCTGCTCGAGCCCTCGCAGGTCCACCCGCTCCTTGCCGAAGATCAGCGTGTCCACGTCCTGGGCCTTGATCTTCACCCGCCCGCCCTTGCGCGGGTCGAACGACGCCGCCTCGGGCAGCCGCGGCCGCACCCGCAGCGGATGGGCGGCCTCGCCCACCGCCCGCCCGGTGGGGAGTTCCCGCACCAGCGCGCGGGCCTCCTCCGTGGCGTCGCGCACGCGGTAGTTCTCCAGCAGCAGCACTTGGCCTGCGACGTCCAGGTAGTCGCCGCCGCCGCCGGTGACGAGCAGCGTCGAAACCCCCAGGCGTTCGTGAAGTTCGCGCACCCGGTCGATGAGCGGGGTGATCGTCTCGCGGCGGACGAGGCGCTGCATGCGGGCGTCGCGCACCAGCAGGTTGGTGGCCGAGGTGTCCTCGTCGAGGAGCAGCACCCGGGCGCCCACCTCGAGCGCCTCCTGGATTGCCGCCGCCAGGCTGGTGGAGCCCGAGGCGTCGGCGGTGCTGAAGAAGTCGGTGGAGGCCCCCAGCGGCAGGCCGTGGATGAAGGGCGTCAGGTGCACCCCGGTCACCGACCGGCCGTCCTCGCTGCGCAGCTTGACCGTCGCGGCGCGGGTGACGACCCATTCGCGGCCGTCGCCGGGGACGTGGGGGTAGACCCCGAGCTCGATCGCTTCCAGCAGCGTCGTCTTGCCGTGGAAGCCGCCGCCGGTGACGACGGTGACCCCTTCGGGCAGGCCCATGCCGGTCACGGCTCCGTGGTGCAGGGTTTCGAGCGTCACCCGCAGCTCGGGCGGGCTTTCGAAGGCGACGGCCCCCGCGAGCGGGCGGCTGGAGACGCCGCTCTCCCGGGGCAGTACGCTGCCGTCGCGCACGAAGGTCACGAGGCCGAGCCGTTCCAGCTGGGCCTGCAGGTAGGCGTGGTCCTCGGTCAGCTCGGCCCAGGCGCGGGCCTGCGCGAGGTCCAGGCGCGCGGCGTGGAGCGCCCGCAATCCCTCGGGCAGTACCTCGGTGAGCAGCCGCGCCGCCGCCGCGCCCAGCACCGTGCGCCCCCGGGCGGGCAGGCCCACGCGGAAGCGCAGCTCCAGGTAGTCGGGGCCCATGCAGGCGGCGGCGCGTTCCAGCACCTCCGCGCCCCCCGCGTCCACGAAGAACTGGCAGGAGCGGCCGCTCCCCACGCCCGGACACCCCTGGACCGCGCGCTTGAAGACCCGCAGCAGGTAGTCGAGCAGGCCCGTGCGACGCGGACGGTTCGACCACAGCTCCGCGGGGATGCCGTGCACCGCGTGCGGTAGGCGCACCCGCAGGCGCGTGGGCGTGGCGAAGGGGTCGGGCTGGACGCGATCCACCATCAGGGTGAACCCCGGGCCCGACCAGGCGCCCTCGATGCGTTTGTAGGCCCGGTAGCCGTGCCCGTCGAGGCTTTTTAGGAGTCGTGCCAGGTCGTCCAGCTCATTCACCTCCCCAGTCTAGCGGGCCCCGGGCGCGTCCGCATGGGAAAATGGACCCGTGGTGCGCATCGTCCTCTACGAGCCCGAGATCCCCCAGAACGTGGGCAACGTCGCCCGCACCGCCGCGGCCACCGAAAGCGAGCTGCACCTGGTGCGCCCCTTCGGGTTCCGCTGGGGGGATCCGCGGCTGAAGCGCGCCGGCCTGGACTACTGGCCGCACGTGCGCTACCTCCTCCACGATTCCTGGGCGGCCTTTCTGGCGGCGCTGCCGGCGGACGCGCGCGTCTGGGCCTTTTCCACCCGCGCGGAGCGGAGCCTTTACGAGGCCCGCTTCCGCCCCGGCGACTACCTGCTCTTCGGCCCCGAGACCCGGGGGCTGCCGGAGGACGTGCTCGAGCGCTTCCCCGCACTGCGCATCCCCATGACCGGCCCGGTGCGCTCGCTCAACCTGGCCGTGAGCGTGGGGGTGGCGGTGTACGAGGCGTTGCGCCAGCGGCGCGCGAGCGTTTCATGAATTGAAATTAAGGAAGTTATCGGTTAAAATCATACCAAACTCCGTCGCGCAGATCGTCGTGGGCTATGGCCCGGTTGGCCCCGCAGGGAGGTGGGTCGTGAGGAAGGTTGGTTATTGGATTGCGTTCGTACTGCTGCTGGGTGCGGTGGCTCAGGTGAGCGTAAAACCCGCGTTCGACCCCGGCCTGATCGTGGACGACGAGGTCAAGAAGGCGTACCCCCACCTTTCCGAGGTGCCCTGGGACCGCGTCGCCTACACCCTGAACCTCGACCGCGCATACACGCTGAAGCTGGAGTGGTGGTCGGGTGGCGAGCGGATCAACCACGACGACAAAACGTTTTCCGCCAGCCCCGTGGTAGTCGCCACCGGCTACCGCGCTCCGGCCTCGGGCGGCTGCACGCTCTACTGGAGCGTAACCCTGTGGGGCAAGGACGACCGCGCGCAGCGGCTAGGTTGTCTGGAGATTGTGCCCTTGCAGCCGCTCAGCCCGATCATCCAGGGGGCGTTGCCCGACGAGCTCGAGCCCGGGAAGACCTACCTGCTCGCCTGGTTTCGTTACGCCGACGCGCTCGAGCGCATGAGCGACCTGCTGGTGACGCTCCGGCTGGAGTAGCCGGGTTGGAGGTGGAGGTCATGTCGAAACGGGTTATCGGATGGCTTCTGGTGGCGCTGGCCTCGCTGGGGCTGGCGCAGGTCTCGGTCGAGGGACGCTGGCGGCACACGCCCTTCGCGCAGAAGGACGCGGTCAGCGCCGAGCGGCTGCTGCGCTACACCTTCGCCGCCGAAGGCGAGCGCCTGCGCTTCGAGGTGCGGGTCGACGGCCGGGTGGTGGCCCGCTTCGCCAAACGGGCGAGCGGGGAACTGGACTTCGTCTTCAGGATCCTGCCGCAGGCGGAACGACGCGAGGGTATGGTCGTGGCTCGCCGCGTGACGGAACTCGATGAGGCCGCCACGACCACGCTCGCCACCACGAAAAGGCGGACGGGCCGACGCACGGTCACCACCACGGAGATCGTCGAGGTCCGGGCTCCGCGTACGCTCGTGGACGTCGCGCTCGAGCTGCCCTTCGCGGGCGTGACCCGGCCGGCGACGCTCAGCCCCCGCCTGAAGCTCTTCCAAGAGCTCGAAGCCGGCCGCAGCTACGAGCTGCTGGCCGGCCGCTGGGGCGAGGGGCACGAGCTCGTCGTCTACGTGACGCCGCTCGCGGACTAAGCGTCGGGGCGTGCGACGCGGGCCAGGTGTTCCAGCGCCGCCCGCAGCGCGACGACGCCCTTTTCGAACTCCTCGAGCCGCACGTGCTCCACCGGGGTGTGGTCGAGGGTGCTGTCGCCGGGGCCGTAGGCCACCATCGGCACCGGCCAGTGGGGGGCGAGCACGTTCATGTCGCAGGTGCCGGTCTTCAGCTTGAAGACGGGCCTTCCGCCGGCCTTGCGGATGCCCACGCGCAGGGCCCGGGTGAGCGGCGTGTCCTTGGGGCCCTGGTAGGGTACCTCGCGGCCGGAAAAGTCGAGCTCGAGCGTCGGCGGGGCGTAGGCCAGCAGGTGGCGGATCGCCTCCTCCGGCGGCAGCCGCGGCGGCAGCCTCAAATCGAAGAAGAGCTCGGCGCGCTGGCGGGTGTCCACCGGGTGCACCTTGAAGTCGCGCAGCGAGTACTGCACCTGGTCGAAGGCGCGCATGCCGGTGTTGAACCCCTGGGTCCAGGCGCGGATCGAGTTGAAGTAGTCGATCAACTCCTCGGCGGCGTTGGGCTCGTGATGGGCGGAGTGGAAGTTGTCCTTCTCGCGCCGCACCCGCACCAGGAGCCGCCCCTTGTAGCCCAGGGTGATGCCCTCCCAGCCCGAAGGCTCGCCAATGATGGCGAAGCTGGGCCGGATCTTGTCGGCCACGAAGCGGGCCCCCTTCGAGCTCGGGGCCTCTTCTTCGGTCGCGCCCACCAGGTGCAGGGTGAAGACCTCCTCGAGTTCCCGCGGCAGACCGGCGGCGGCGAGCACGAAGGTCACGAACGGCCCTTTGGCGTCCACCGCGCCGCGGCCGAAGAGCTTGCCGCTTTCCACCCGCACCGGCACCTCGCCGGGAACGGTGTCGATGTGGCCCAGCAGCGCGACGTGCAGGGGCCCGCGCCCCCAGACGCCGCGGGCGTTGTCGGCTTCGTCCACCCAGGCCTCCATCCCCAGCGCCTTCATCCCCCGCACCAGGTACTGGGCCACCAGACGTTCCTGGCCCGAGGGGCTGGGGATCTCCAGCGCTCCGGCGAGAAAGCGCACCGGGTCGGCCAGGGGCGAGTACTCGAGGGGCGGCAGGGTCACGCGAGCACCTCGCGCACCGCCTCCACCACCCGCTCCAGGTCGGCCTTGTCGATGACGAGCGGCGGCAGGAAGCGGATCACCGTCGGCCCGGCCGCGAGGGTGAGCACCTGGTGTTCGCGCTCCAGCCGGGTGATGTAGGGGGCCGACTTCTCCTTCAGCTCCATCCCGATCATCAGCCCTTTGCCGCGCACCTCGCGCACTTTGGGGGAGTCGATCTGGCGCAGCGCTTCCATGAACCAGTCGCCCAGCTCGGCGGCGCGTTCCCAGAGCCGGTTTTCCTCGATGTACTTCATCGCCGCCACCCCGGCGGCCATCGCCAGCGGGTTGCCGCCGAAGGTGGTACCGTGCCCCCCCTTGGGCATGCCGTCGGCCACCGCGTCGGTCATCACGATCGCCCCCATCGGCATGCCGCCGCCGATGCCCTTGGCCAGGGTGAGGATGTCGGGCACCACGCCGTAGTGCTCGAGGGCGAACAGCTTGCCGGTGCGGCCAAAGCCGGTCTGGATCTCGTCGAGGATGAGGAGCGCCCCCCTCGCGCGGGTCACCTCGCGGGCCGCCTGCAAGAACTCGGGGTTGGCCGGGCGCACCCCGCCCTCGCCCTGGACCGGCTCGAGGATGACCGCGGCGGTCTCCTCGTCCACCGCGGCCTTTAGCGCCTCCACGTCGTTGTAGGGCACGAACTCCACCGGCCCCACCACCGGCTCGAAGGGCTGGCGGTACTTCTTTTCCCAGGTCAGGCTTACCGAGCCGAAGGTGCGGCCGTGGAAGGCGCGCATGGTGCTGATGAACTTCTTGCGGCCGGTGGCGGCGCGGGCGAACTTGAGCGCCCCCTCCACGCTCTCGGTCCCGGAGTTGGTGGGGAAGACGCGCACCAGCCCCTCGGGTGTGAGGCGCGTCAGCGTCTGGTAAAACTCGGCGCGCTTGGCCGAGGGCAGTGTCTGCGGCAGGATCATCAGGGTCTCGGCCTGCTCCTGGATGGCCTGCACCACCGCGGGGTTCGCGTGCCCCACGTTGGCCACCCCGTAGCCGCCTACGCAGTCGATGTACTCGCGGCCCTCGACGTCCCAGACGCGCGCGCCCTTGCCGCGGACGATGACCAGCTCGTGCTTGTTGTAGACCCCCGAGTCGTGCCGCTTTTCGATCTCCAGCCAGTTCTGCATGTTTATTCCCCCTTAAACGCAACTCGGCCCGCAAAGCGCGAGCCGAGGGAACCGGTATGCCAACGGGCGGCTACGGCTTCCCCCGGACCTCCGGTTTGCGCGGTTTCCAGACCTTCATCCCCCCGAGCCTAACGCCACGTACCGTAAACGTCAACCGCTTACCATTGGTATCGGTGGGACCATGCAAACTTGGCAAAGTCGCGCAGGCCCCGGCGGCGCCAATGCGCCACCAGTTCCTTATGCGTCTTGCTGGGGTTGCGCAATCCACGCCGCAGCTGCCTCAACCCCTGAGTGACGGTCTTGGGTACGCCGTTGATCCGAAGATCGAGCTCTACGAGGAGCATCAGAAAAGCGTCAAGCTCGAGGGCTTCCAGCTCGAATACTTCCAACACTTCTTCAGGGAAGTCGTGCACGTTTTCGGTCACGATGTACTCTGCACCGCCTGCGAAGGCGGCTGCGACGACGTGGCGGTCGTCCGGATCGGGCAGCCCTTGCACTTCCTCGATTAACCGGTCATAGTCCTGGACACACGCACCTGGAAACGCCCGGCTCATTTGCAGCCGCGTATGTTCTAGCTGTTCTTTGGTGAGGTCGTTGCGCTGCTTGAGCAGATTCCGAGTCCACTCCGCCTGCACGTCGGGGCTCCAGAGCGGGCGAAAGGCCCCTTCTTTGGCCAAGCGCAACAGCAGATCGCGGTAATCAGCGGGGTAGAGTACGCAGGCGTCGAGAAACGCAACGGGCACACCTAAAGATACCTTTTCCGCGATCCTTTGGCGTGACGGAATCGGCTAGTAGTAGTCGAGCCCAAGCTCTTGGGCCTGGCGCTGGAGCTCGTCGAGCGCTTCTTCCCGAATGCGCTCCTGGTACTCCAACACATCCTTGAGCAAAACCCGGCGGTGCTTGCCGACGCGTGTAAATGGGATTTCCCCTCGCTCCAGAAGTTTGACCAGATGCGGGCGCGAAACCCCCAACAGGTCGGCGGCTTCCTTGGTGGTGAGCTGGGCCTCCAGCGGCATGATGGCCACGGGTTCGTTGCGCGCGATCTGCGCGAGGAGCTCGAGAAGCAAGCGCCTGAGCGTTTCGGGAAGGTCGCCAAAAGCGACAGCGTTACCGGCCTGCAAGGCGCTCAGGACGCTTTTGGTAGCTTCAACATCGCTTGCGGTAGGCATGTACTTCTGGGTGGGCATCGTTTCTCCTCAGCTGCGCGGTGAAGGGATTTGTTGAATTACCCCTCAAGGCTCATATTAAACGAAATAAACGAAACATTGCATGAGATGCATGAGCATCTAGCGGACTACAGTGCCGACACCGGCGAGTGCGCGGGTGATGGGTGCCTCCACCCGTGCGTCGCCGAAGACGACCCGGCCCACGCCACCCTTAACCGCGTCGGCCGCGCCCAGCACCTTCTTCTTCATCCGCCCCTGGGCGAACGCCATGGAGTCTTCCACCCGGTCTGCGGGAATCTCGGCGATCAGGCTTGACTCGTCGGGAAAGTTCGCGAGCAGCCCGGGAACGTTCGAGAGCAGCAGCAGCGCCTCGGCCTTCATTTGCACGGCCACCTGGGCGGCCGCGGTGTCGCCGTCGGTGTTCATCGCCTCGCCTTCGTAGCTGATCGCGGGCGGGGTGAGCACCGGGAGGTAACCCGCGCCCAGGAGCAGGTTCAAAAGCCCGGTGTTGACCTTTTCCACGCTGCCGGTCAGGTTGTCGCGGCGCACCTTGAGCTTGCCGTTCTCAAGGTACTTCACGGCCTTCTTGCGCCGCCCCTCGAAGACGCGGCCGTCGAGGCCCGAAAGCCCCACCGCGTTCACGCCCTCGCGCTGCAGGAGCTCGACGATGAGCTTGTTCATCTTGCCGGCGTAGACCATCTCGAAGATCTCCAGCGTCTTGCGGTCGGTCAGCCGGCTGGTGAGGCCGCCGGGGTGTTCCAGGAAAACCGGTGGGTGGCCCAGGGCCTCGGCGATGCGGTTGGTCTCGGCGCTGCCGCCGTGGACGAGGATCAGCCTTCGTCCCTGCTTCCACAGCGCCGCGGCGTCGCGCGCCACCGCCGCGTAGTCGATGCCTTCGGAACCCCCCACCTTGACGACGATCAGCCCGTCTTCCATACGTTCCGTATCTTCTCAGGTCTTGCATAAAGCTGCAAGGTGCAGGGTGTTTGGGAGGGCTTCAAATCCCCGCCCGAGCCTTCACATCGGCTTAAAAGGCGCGCGCTTCCGCCGAGATTAGCGCTGCCGTACCGGCGGCGAGCCGTCTGACGGCCTCCACCTCGGTGATCCCCAACCGCCGCTTGTTGGAAACGTCGTACACGCCCCCTTCAGCGTCGGAATGCTCGCCGTGGGTGCCGCGGACCTGGAGGCCGTGATCCCGGGCGATGGCCTGGATTTCCTCTCCGGTAAGCCCGGGCAGCCGGACGTGGACGCTGGCGCGCATGGCCGTGCCCAGGTTGGTGGGGCAGCTGGTGAGGTAGCCCAGGCGCTCGGAACGGGCGAAGGTGAGGCGGCGCTCCAGCTCGCCCAGCGCCCGCGCCAGCCGCGCGAAGACCGCCTGCAGGTCGGCCCCCGGCTGCATGCTGATGATGCGCAGCTGGTCTTCCTCGTTGACCCAGACCAGAAAGGTCTTGTCCTCGTTGTGGAAGAGGCCGCGGGCGTCGGGCCAGTCGCGGTTCAGGCCGGCGGCCTCGAGGAAGCGGTCGCCTTCCTTGAAGAGGAAGTGGTCGGCGACGAGGCGCGCCTGGGTCTCCGGGTCCATCGCCGAAAGGGGGTAGTAGCGGCCGGCCAGCTCGCCCGATAGCCCTTCGAGCGCATGCACGACCGTTGCTTCGACGATGCGGCGTTCACGCCGGCTGAGTATGGAGCCGAAGGGGAAGCAGCAGAGGTTGCGGGCCACGCGGATGCGGGTAGACACGACGTAGCGGCCCTCGGGGTCGGGGTTGGGGGCGTCCAGATGGGCGGGGTCGAGGTCGCTTTGGTGCCGCTTTTCGGGCCCGAAGCCGTGATAGTCAGCGATGATGGGGTCGAAGAGGGGGGCGAAGAGCTCGTAGCTCTCCGCGTCGCCGGCGTAGACGCCTACGGCGCTGTCGGGGTTGGCGAGGCCCGAGGCGATGACGTGATCGAGCCGCACGCCGTAGCGGGTCACGCGGTCCTTCAGCCGCCGCCGGACCCCGGGGGTCAGGTGGCGGGCGAGGAGCGAACCGCCCTGGGGCCGCGGGAAGTCCATGCCCCAGCCTACCGGACTAGGTGAGGTCGTCGTGGGTGAACTTGTCCACGGTGTAGTGCAGGAGGCGGGTGGCGGGGTCGGTGTAGACCGCAGGGGAGAGCCCGGCCTTCCGGGCCAGCGAGGTCAGGAAGAGCTCGGGGTCGGGCAGCTGCTCCCAGACCTGGGGCAGGTAGGTGGCCCGGCCCCGCGGGTGCTCGAGCACCAGCCCCATCCCGGGCGCGAGCTTTCGGAGCAGGTCGTCCAGGTTCTCGTACAGAAGCGGCTTGGGGGGCGAGAGCACGCTTACCTCCACCTCGGTCCCGGGCCACTCCGACGGGGAGAGCGGCGGAAAGCGCGGGTCGCGGAAGGCGGCGGCCAGGGCGTTGTGGTGGGTGTCCTCGGCCAGCGGCCGTTGCGGCTCGAGGCTGCCGATGCAGCCGCGCAGGCGCCCGCCCTGGGTAAGGGTGACGAAGCTGGCCCCCGGCTGCGCAAGCCGTCGGGGCAGGTCCGCGAGCGGCGGCGGAGCCAGCGGTCCGCCGTTCAGGGCGTTCTCGATGGCCGACTCGGCCACGTCGAGCAGGGCACGTTTTTCCTCGTGGTTGAGCAGGTCTTCCTTCATGGCTTGATAGCTTCAGTCGTAGCGCAGCGCCGCGTAGCCCACGACCCGCGAACGGTCGCCGGAGGTGTCGCCGCTGGTGGCGTAGGCCAGCAGCTCGGGCCGCCAGGAGCGCCGGTCGGCCAGCGCGGTGAGGGCGGCCCAGGGGTGGCGGCCGCAGGCCTCCCGCTGCAGCAGTTCCTGTGCGTCCAGCGCCAGCGCCGCCTCCAGGGTGGCGGCGTCGAGCTTGCGCGCCTCGGCGTCGGGGTGGTAGTGCGAAAGGTCGGTGCTCACCACCACCAGATCTCCGGGGCGCAGCACCGCCTCCAGGTGTCCGGCGACGGCCAGCGGGTCGACCAGTCCGAAGAGCAGCGGCACCAGCTTGAACTCGCCCAGAACGGCCTGCAGGAAGGGCAGTTCCACCTCGAGGCTGTGTTCGGGGGTGTGCGGTTCGTCGGCGCTGGTGAAGAGCGCCGACCGCTCCAGCAGTTCGCCCACGCGCTCGGTGTCCACCGGCACCTGCCCCAGCGGCGTCTCCCAGTAGGTGAAGTTGCCCGTGGACACCCCCTCGAAGGCGAGGTAGTGCGCGGGGCCCATCAGAAAGACCGTGGGGGTCTTTCCGGCCAGCGGCTCGAGCGCCCGGAAACTGTACGCGGCCACCGGCCCCGAGTAGACGTAGCCGGCGTGCGGCGCCACCACCGCCTTGGGGGCGTGGGTGGGCGGCGTTTGGGCCATCGCCAGAAGTTCGTCGACCATCCGGGCCAGCTGCATGGGTTCGGCCGGGTAGAAACTGCCGGCCACCGCGGGTTTGCGTACCATCGCCTTCTCCTTTCTAGGCCCACACCCCGGGGATTCGGGCCCCGCACTTGGGGCAGACGCCGCGCTCTTCCCAGAGTTCGTGCACCCGGTAGCCGTCGCGCGCGATCAGTGGTGCGCCGCAGCTGGGGCAGTAGGTGGTGGAGCGCTCGAGGTCGCGCACGTTCCCCAGGTAGACGAAGTTGAGCCCCTCCTCCTTGCCGATCTCGTAGGCCTCGATCAGTTTTTCGTGCGGGGTGTAGGGGATGTCGAGCATCTGGTAGTCGGGGTGGGCGGCCGAGAGGTGCCAGGGGATGTTCTTGTTGACCCCCGCCAGGAACCGCGCAATGCCGCGGATCTCCTCGGGGCTGTCGTTGTGGCCGGGGATGAGCAGGGTGGTGACCTCCACCCAGACCTTCCCCCACTTTTCGCTGCCCAGGTACTCGATGTTCTCGAGCACCGGCTTCAGCCGCGCTCCGGTGATCTCGCGGTAGAACGCTTCGGAAAAGCCCTTCAGGTCCAGGTTGACCGCGTGCAGGTAGGGCTCGACGTAGTTCCAGGCCTGCTTGGTTTCGAAGCCGCTGGAGACGAAGACGTTGCGCATGCCCCGTTCGGTCGCCAGTTTGGCGATGTCGTGGGCGTACTCCACCCAGACGACCGGCTCGTTGTAGGTGTAGGCGATCAGGCGCGCGCCGACCTGTTCGGCCGCCTCGACCACCCGCTCGGGCGGCCAGTCCTCACCGATCCAGCGGTCGGGCTCGCCGGTTTCGGGGTTCACCCTGAACTCGCGGAACTGGCTGATCTGCCAGTTCTGGCAGAACTTACAAAAGAGGTTGCAACCGACGGTGCCCAGGCTGAGGATGGGCTCGCCGGGGAGGAAGTGGTAGAGGGGCTTTTTCTCCACCGGGTCCACGTGGACCGCGGCAGCTTTGCCGTAGGTGACCAGGTAGAGCCTGCCGCCGTAGTTTCGCCGCACCCCGCACTTGCCCGCCTCGCCCGGGGCGACGCCGCACCAGTGGTGGCAGGCGGTGCACTGGACCCAGCCCTTGGGCAGCGGGCGGTAGAGCGCACACTCGTGCAGCCTTGGGGATACGGCGGCGGAGGGTTCCATTTGATAGGGGTAGCGGCTTAATATGCCTACACTCACATTTTATCATACATTTAGTAGAGAGAAAAGATGGCGGGCCGTCTTATTCCGCCATCCCCGACGAGGCGCGAAGCGGCGAGATCGGGGATCTTCGCGTTACTGCAAAGAGCGGGCGAAACCAGTACCGTCGGCGGTATCTGCGATTTGTGCAACAGGATCCTCAGCTACGCCTACTAAGATTCCGGCTCTCGCGGGCCGGGCGGCCCGCTCGTCCGGAATGACGGTTGTTTATGGCGCATACGGCGAGGTTAGGGGGCTATCCCGGACTTGATCCGGGATCTCGGGGGTCGCATGGCTTCCTCGTCTGGAACGACGGATAACGGCGGTGCGTGGTACGTGGTAGGAGTATGAGGGGAGGAACCGGCCGTAGCGGGTGAAGCCGGAAGCCCGCCAGCCTTCTTTTGCAATCCCAAGTACACGAAGAGCCGGTGCTTTCACGTCCCCCCTTCGTCACCCGCGTCCCACTCCCTACACCCACCCCCCCCTCCGTCATCCCCGACGAGGCGCGAAACGCCGAGATCGGGGATCTTATGGGTTGCTGCGAGATACGCGTAATCCGGCGCACCGTCGTCACCGCACGTACTTTGAACCAATGACTCCTCGTCCGCGCGCAACGAGATTCCGGACCTCGGGGTCGCATGGCCCCCTCGTCCGGAACGACGGATAACAGCGGTACATGGTGCGTAGTGCGTGGTACGTGGTGGGCGACGGGCAGGGGCGCGTCGTAGGGCCGAGGGCGGCCGCGGCGCGTGCGAAACGACACCAAACCCCTACCGCGGCGTAGCCCGCCACGGTATAACGCAATGCAGCGCTTTTCTCTGGCGGGAGGTCCAGCGCAAAGGGCCCGGAACGCGCCTTAAGGGTGCAGCCCCGGGAACTCGAGCCCCGTCCGCTCGTCCCAGCCCATGCGCAGGTTGAGGGCCTGGATCGCGTGCCCCGCGGTGCCCTTGACGAGGTTGTCGATCGCCGAAATCACCACCAGGCGGCCGGTGTCGGGCTCGAGCTCGAAGCCCACGTCGGCGTAGTTGGACCCCGTCACCACCTTGGGGTCGGGGTAGCGGTGGATGCCCCGGCGCTGCTTGACCAGGCGCACGAAGGGCTTGTCCGCGTAGAACTCGCGGTAGGCCTGCCAGACATCCTGTTCGGAGAAGCCGTCGGGGATGAAGACCTGGGCGGTCATGAGGATGCCGCGGATGCGCTCGCTGGCCACCGCGGTCATGTGCACCTCGGGGGTGCCGGGCAGGTAGTCGATCACCTCGGCGGTGTGGCGGTGGCCGGTGGGCTTGTAGACCCGCAGGGCCCCGCTGCGCTCGGGGTGATGACCGGCGGGGCTGGGTTCGGCCCCGGCGGCCGAGGAGCCGACCATCACGGTCACGAAGACGGCGTGCCGCGCCACCAGGCCTTGGGCGTAGAGCGGGTAAAGGCCCAGCAGCGTGGCCGTGGCGGTGCAACCGGCACCGGCGAGCCAGTTCGCGTTCTGAATGGCCTCGGCGTTGATCTCGGGGTTGGCGTAGGCGAACTGCTCCAGCAGCTCGGGGCGTGGGTGGGCGCCGTAGAAACGCTCGTAGAGCTCCAGCGTCTTCAGCCGGAAGTCGGCCGAGAGGTCGATGATGTAGGGCGCCTTCTCCTTGTAGTGGTCGAAGTTCTGGGACGCCACCCCGTGGGGCAGCCCCAGCACGAGCAGGTCGGCCTCCTCCAGCTTCTCGGGGTCGCTGAACTTGAGGTTCGTCTGCCCTCGCAGGTTGGGGTGTACGAAGCTGACGGGCTGACGCAGGTAGCGGCGGCTCGTCACCTGCACGATGTCCAGGTAGGGGTGGCCCAGCGCCAGGCGCAGAAACTCGCCCCCGGCGTAGCCCGAGCCTCCAACGATGACGGTTCTCAGGGGTTCCATGCTGGTTACATGGTAACAGCACGCCGCGCCTGGAAGACCACGCGGCCGGGCGGCCGCAGCCCCCGGGGTAAATCGTTACAATGGTTATAGAAAAGGAGGTTCCGGTGACCGTAAAGAAAATCTTGATCATGAGCGCGGCCCTGCTGCTGGCCTTCGCGCTTGCGGCCGGGCCGCTCGAGCAGCTCCGCGAGGAGCAGGCGCCGTTGTTTCGGGTGCTCGAGTCCGACGGGGTCGCTTTCTTCTGGGATCAGGCGATCGTGCTGGACGTGAACGTCGCGGGAAAGGCCATGACGAGCGTAAACCTATCGGGTGAGCTCGAGGACCGGGAAGGCGTGGCGGTAAGCCTTACGGCGATGGGCGAGAAAGGCGCGCTCCAACCCATGATGCTTGGGATTTTGCCTGATCCCGAGAAGCTCACCGAGAAAGGCGCGGAGGCCACAATGGTGGCCTGGTCGTTCCTGGAACACAAGCTGATGGCGCTGGCTATGACGACCGGGGCGACGGAGGTCACCCCGGCGGCGATGAGCCCCGAGGAGGCCGAGACGCTGTTCAAGGCCCACCTGCCCCGTACGTTCGCCTACCTGCAGGAACAGAGCCCCGAGGAACCGCCCGTACCCACGGGAGACGGCGACGCACCTTAGCGCCGCTTGCGGTCGGGGCAGCGGTTTGCGCCCCCTTCCTTTGCGGTCCGATTCGGCGGCGCCGGGAGGGTAAGATGCCCACATGAGCCGCTGCGGTCGTTGGCGTGCGCGCCTCGTGAAGGTCGTGGGAGCGGCGCAGTTGCCCCACCCCGCCGCCTGCTGCCGTGCGACGGGGCCGCCGGGGCCTTGCGGGGCGCGGCCGCACGGCACGGAGGCGTGGCCGTGAGAACCGCCGACCTCGACGTGCTTTTCTCCAAACTGTCGCGCCTATTCAGCGACGGTCCGCAGGCGGAGGTGTTTTCCCGCCTGCTCCCCCACGCGGTCGTACGGCTGGCTGCAGGGCGCCCCGTGACGCCCGTGGAGTTGGCCGCGGCGACCGGCCGCACCGCGGCCGAGGTGGGGAGGCTGCTGCAGCAGCTGCCGGGCGTAGAGATGGACGACGCGGGCAACCTCGTCGGCATGGGGCTGACCCTGCGCCCCACCCCGCACCGCTTCGAGGTGGAAGGGCGCAGCCTCTACACCTGGTGCGCGTTCGACGCGTTGCTTTTCCCCGTCATCCTGGGCAAGACCGTTCGGGTGCGGTCGCCCTGCCCCGGCACGGGAGCGCCGGTTCGGGCGCGGGTCTCGCCCGCGGGGCTGGAGGAGCTGGATCCGCCCGAGGCCGTGGTTTCCCTTCGGGTACCCGACACCTTCGAGAACCTCAGGGGGAGTTTCTGCGGCTTCGTGCACTTCTTCCGCTCGGCCGCCGCGGCGGCCGACTGGTTGCGCTCGCGCCCGGACGCGGTCGTGCTCTCCGTGGACGAGGCCTTCGCGCTTGGACGCAGGCTGGCGTACGACCGTTTTGGAGTCGGATCCTCCTAGGCCGGACGGCGACGAACCCTCCGCCGAACGAACGGACCGCACGGAACAGGGCCACCAGGGCGTCGTTCGTCTGAGTTCTGAGCAGCGAGGCGTAGTATGTTGCGGGGCCCCCGTGGCCTCGCGCTAGCCCCGGTTCGTTCGCGGCTAGGACAGCTCGCCGCTAAACAGCGGCGCTTCCTCCCCGCGCAGCTCGGCCTCGGTGACGGTGCGGCCGTCGGCGCGGATGTGGATCACCTCGTCCGGTTCCAGCGCGCCGAACTGGACCAGGCCGCGCACCACCAGGAAGCGGCGGTGGCAGCGACGTGGGTCTTCTTCGGCGCAGACCAGGGCCACGACGTGGCGGCTGGCGAGCTCCACCAGCGCCTCGAGCCCCTTTTGGAAACCCGGGTCGCGCAGCCGCGCTTCCACGTCGAGTTTTTGTCGGCTTCCGCGAGGCACGCCGCCGAGCCGGTCGCCCATCCATACGTAGCCGAAGCCGGCTTCCGCGAGGGCCTGGGCGAAGGGGCGGTGGTTGTACTGGGGGTTGTGCCGCGAAAAGGGTCGGGCGCGCACGTCCACCACGACCTCCACCCCATTTTCGCGCAAGAGCTCGAGAAAACGCTCCAGCGGCAGGTTGGCGTGGCCCAGCGTGTAGAGCATTCCGCCTCCAGGATACCGGAGGCGGAGCGGGAAGGCCCCGCCGGTTAGCCCTGCGAGGCGGCGTAGGCCAGGATCTTTCCCGGGATGTCCACCCCGGTGGTGGTCACCGAGTTCTTGAACTCCATGGTGTGGTTGACCTCGTTGACCAGCAGGCCGCGCGCCGACTCGAAGACGTCCACGGCCAGCACCCCGCCGCCGAGGGCCCGGGCGGCGGCCAGGCTGACTTCGGCGAGCTCGTCCGTGACCGGGCAGTTTTCGGCCACCGCGCCGCGGGCGGTGTTGGTGATCCAGTGCTCGCTCGCGCGGAAGATGGCGGCGATGGCCTGATCGCCCACCACGAAGACGCGGATGTCGCGCCCCGGCTTTTCCACGAACTCCTGCAGGTAGTAGAGCTGGTGCTGGTAGCCCATGAACTGCTTGTGCTCGAGCAGCGCCTCCAGGGCGTCGCGGTCGTTCACGCGGGCCACCATCCGCCCCCAGGAGCCGACCACCGGTTTGACCACCAGCGGGTAGCCCCATTCTTCGGCCATCCTCAGGGCGGTATCCGGGTCCAGGGCCAGGGCGGTGCGCGGCTGCGGCACCCCGGCGGCGGCCAGGGCGGCCGAGGTGGCCCACTTGTCGCCGGCGGTCTCGATGACCTCGGGTCGGTTCACCGTGGGCACGCCCAGCGCGGTCAGGTAGCGGCTTGCAGCCAGCCCGCGCGACTGGCTGACGGCGCGCTCGAGCGCCGCCGAAACGCCCTCCAGCTCGGCAGGGGGCTCCTCCAGGTCCATGCGCAGCTGGGGCAGGTAGACCTTCTTCCAGGCCAGGCCCAGGCGGTCGGCGGCCTCGAAGAGCAGTTTTTCGTCGCCGCGGATGCGGTCGTAGAGGATGGCTAGCATGGCTGTAGGGGGGTGGGGCTTGGGGGGTGGGATGTGGGAAAAACCTACTTCCTACACCCCACCTCCTACCTCCTTATTCGCCCCAATCCTCCGCCTCTTCGGGGGCCGGCTCCACCTTTAGGGGTTCTACGGAGACCACTTCGAGCTCCGCGCCGCAGTCGTCGCAGATCAGCAGTTCGCCGAGTTCCGGGTTTTCTAGCGTCAGGGTGGCACCGCATTCAGGGCAGGTCACGTTCATAGTTCTTCTTCCTCCACGTCGCCCCAGTCGGGCTTGAAGGTAAAGCCGCACTCGGGGCAGGTCAGGGGTCCTTCGCCTTCCACCTCGATCGGGGTCTCGCAGCGGGGGCAGTCCACGAAAAAGCCCTCGCCCGCCTGCACCACGCGCAGGGTCAGCGGTTCCAGCAGGGCCACCTCGACCACCGCGCCGCAGACCTCGCACTCGAGCAGGCTTCCCTCGTCGAGCCGGTCCAGTACCTCTGCTTCGAGCAAGAGGGGTTCGCTGCACACCGGGCATTCCACGCTCAGGGCTTCCATGCCTCACTCTACCCCCGGGAAGTCGCCGTGCTTCTTGAAGTATTCGAGCACGGAGCCCTCCTCGAGCGCCGCCAGCAGGAAGGCCGGCGGGGGTTCGAGCCGGTAGGTGCGCCCCCTGAGCTCCAGGGTGCCGGTGCGGATGTCGTAACGTACCTCGTCGCCGTCTTCTGCTGCGTTCACCACCTCCTCCGAGATGAAGGGCACGATGCCCAGGTTGACCAGGTTGCGGTAGAAGATGCGCGCGTAGCTGCGCGCCACGATGGCGCGCACCCCCAGCTTCTTAAGCGCCTCGGGCGCGTACTCGCGGCTCGAGCCCAACCCCAGGTTGCGCCCGGCCACGATCAGGTCGCCCGGCCGGTACGCGCCGGCGAACTCGGGGCGCAGGTGGGCGAAGGCGTAGTTCTGGAAGACGTCCTCCCCCACCATGAAGGGGGCGTACTTACCGGGGAGCACGTCGTCGGTGTTGACGTCGTCGCCGAACTTCCAAACCCGGTGCGTGCGTGGTGCGTGGTGCGTGGTCACGGGGCTACCTCCTCCTCGCCCGGGATGCGGCCCAAAACCGCCGCCAGCGCCGCCGTGCGCGGGCTCGCCAGGAAGACCTCGGCGTCGGCCGCGCCCATCCGACCCTTGAAGTTGCGGTTGGCCGTCGAGACCACCCGCTCGCCGCTCGCGGCCACCCCCATGTGCCGGCCCATGCAAGGCCCGCAGCCGGGGGTGCCGATCGTCGCGCCGGCCTCGACGAGCGTTTGCAGCACGCCCTCTTCCATCGCCTGCTTGAGCACCTGGCTCGAAGCGGGCACCACCAGCATGCGGGTGCCCGGGGCCACCCTCCGCCCCCGCAGCACCTCCGCCGCCGCCCGCAGGTCTTCGATGCGACCGTTGGTGCAGGTGCCGACGAAGACGAAGTCCACCTCCGCACCGGCCTGGTCGTCCAGGCCGTGGACGTTGTCCACGTAGAAGGGCGCGGCCAGCCGCGGCGCGAGCGTGCCCAGGTCGATCTCCAGCTCGCGCGCGTAGGCCGCGTCCTCCCCGACCCGCAGCCAGCCCGGCACGTCGTAGTGCTCCAGAATCTCGCCCGACGGCACTACGATCCCGGCCTTGGCCCCGGCTTCCATGGCCAGGTTGGCCAGGGTGATGCGCTCGCTGCGGCCGAAGGCGCGTTCGGCCCCGTCTTCCAAATGAATTTCGACGGCCATGTAAGTCGCCCCGTCGGCACCCAGCCGGCCCACCATTTCGAGCGCCGCGTCCTTGGCGCTCACCCCCGGCCGCGGACGGCCGCGGAAGGTGACCTTCACCGACTCGGGCACCCGCAGCCAGGTCCGGCCGCTGGCGATAGCCAGGGCGATGTCCGTCGCGCCCATGCCGGTTCCGAAGGCCCCCACCGCGCCGTAGCTGGTCGAGTGCGAGTCGGAGCCCACGATCAGCGTCCCCGGCTGGGCCACGCCCTCCTCGATCAGCACCTGGTGGCAGACGCCGCGACCGACCTCGTAGAAGTTGACGCCGGTGCGGCGCGCCCACTCGCGTCCGCGCCGCTGCGCTTCGGCCACGTTGACGTTGGCCGCCGGGGCCACGTGGTCGTAGACCAGCGAGACCCGCTCGGGGTGGCGCGGCTCGGCGCCCAGCTCCTCGAGCCGGTCGATGACGGTGGGCACGATCGAGTCGATCGTCATCGCGTGGTCCACCTCCACCACCACCAGCTCCCCGGGCTGCACCGGCCGCCCGGCCTTGTGGGAAAGGATGGCCTGGGCGAGGGTCATAGCGGCCTCCGGCCGGGGCGTGGGAAGTAGGAAGTAGGGGGTGGGGGGTAGGGGGTGGGGGGTGGGAAACCCGGGCCGGCGTACCCACCACCCACGTCCCACGTCCCACTTCCGCGTCGCTTTGCGTCGCTCATGCCATCACCCACTCTCTCAGAATCCCGTCCAGCTCCTCCAGCGTAAGCTGCCCGCGGTCGGCCAGCTCCTTGATGCGGTGGGTGAGCCGGTGCAGCTCCTCCTCGCCGAAACTGAGCCCCAGCTCCTCGGCCCGCTTCTTGATGGCCGCGCGGCCGGTGAGGCGGCTGGCCACGATCAGCTTGCGGCTCACCCCGAAGACCTCGGGGTTGTAGGCCTCGTAGGACTCGGGGTTGAGGTAGATGGCCTTCAGGTGCATGCCCGCCTTGTGGCTGAAGGCCGTGGCCCCGGTGATGTAGTTGTTGAAGGGGATCTCCACCCCCACCATGCGGGCGATCATGCGGTCGAGCTCGGGCAGCAGCTCCAGGCGGTACTTGCCGCGCACGTAGTCGGGCTGGACGGTGTACATCCGCGCCAGGAAGCCGCCCAGCGGGGTGATGCCGTTGCGCTCGCCGATGCCCAGGACCGTCGTGTCCACGTGGGTGGCCCCGGCCTCGAGCGCCTCGAAGGCGTTGGCGATGGCGCCCCCGGTGTCGTTGTGGCCGTGGAACTCGATGTCGACCCCTGGGCCCACGGCGCGCCGAACCTCGCGCACCAGGGTGTAGACCTGGCGCGGGGTGGCCACGCCCACGGTGTCGGCGAGTCCTACCCGGTCCACGTAGGGCGCGACCGCGCGGTAGATCTCCAGCAGGTCGTGTTCGTCAGAGCGGAAGGTGTCCTCGGCGGAGAAGCGCACCTCCACCCCGGGGGCCTGTTCGCGGATGAAGGTGATGACCTCGAGCGCCTCCTCGATGATCCGTGGCACGTCGCGGCCGTGGGCGGCGCGCAGGTACTTGCTGGTGCCGAAGAGCAGGTCGATGCCCTGGACGCCGGTCTCGAGCGCCGCTTCGGCGGCGTCCTTGCGGGTCTGGATGTGGGTGATGACCTTCGCGCCGAGCCCCAGGCCGGCCACCGCCCGGGCGTCGCGGGCCGACTGGGGCGAGGCCACCGGGGTGGTTACCTCCAGGTATTCGATGCCGAAGGCGTCGAGCGCTTTGGCGATCTCCACCTTGTCGTCGGTGCTGAAATGCGCCCGCTCGAACTGCTCCCCTTCGCGCAGCGTGGAGTCGATGATGGCCCACTTTCGTTCCTGCTCGATCATCCCGTCACCTCCCGGCCAAAAAAAGAACCGGCCTGCAAGCGTGTGCAGGCCGGAGGCGTGGCGCGCGCTAGACTAGCCCGCTCCTCCGGCATACAGTTTTTTGGCCTCCCGGTACTTCATGGTTTGCAATATTATTCAGTCAGCCCGGCGCTGTCAAGCCCCCGCCCCTTGGTGGGGGCTTGCGTTTTCGCCAGAGGGTGTGGGCAAGGAGTCAGCCAAGAAAAAACCGGGCTTCCCCGGCTAGCGTTCGTCTCGGGTGCGGCGGCTACTTGCGGCCGGCGAACCAGCGCCAGCGCCGGGGCGGGTGCGCCAGCTGCAACGGCGCTTCGCTGACCTGGATGCGCTTGCCTTGCAGGCGCAGAACCAGCTTGGCGACGGTGCGGGTGCGAAGGTTGCGCAGCACGGTGGCCTCCTTGGCCTCAGGTTAGCCGTGCCGGCGCGGGAATGTCAAGTAACCCGGTAGGGATTTATGGAAATAGAAACAGTAGCTGTTTGCAAGAAGCTCAGGCGTCCAGCCCGGCGGGGAGGAAGCGCATGATCGCCCCCACCACCTGGTCGAGGGTCAGCTCGCTGGTGTCGATCACCTGGGCGTCCTCGGCCGGCTTCGACTGTTTGGCGTCGCGTTCGTCGCGCAGCCGCAGCATCTTCTCGATCGCCGCCACGTCGTCGGCGCGCTCGCGAGCGCGGCGGCGGGCCCGCACCGCGGGGCTGGCCGTCAGGTAGAACTTGTAAGGCGCGTGAGGGAAGACGGCCGTACCCATGTCGCGTCCCTCGACCACGAAGGGCGGGGGCACTTCGCGCAGCCGCTCGTTCACGTAGGCACGCACGCGCGGGTGGCGGGCCACGGCGCTGACCACCGCGTCCACCTCGGCGGTGTGCAGGTGCGGGGTCAGGTCTTCACCGCCGGCCAGCACCCGGTTGCCGTGGGTGTTGGGCACCAGCCGGACCGGGTGCGCCTCGAGCAGCCTCAGGATGGCCGTTTCGTCGTCGGGGTCCACCCCGTGGCGCAGCACCTGGTAGGCGACGCCGCGGTAGAGCAGCCCGCTGGAAACGTAGGGCACCTCGAGCGCCTGGGCGATACGCCGGGCGACGCTCGACTTGCCCGAGGCCCCGGGACCGTCGATGGTGATGATCAGGGGGGGTTCGTTCTCCACCGCCTCCCACCTTAACCGAGCGCGCGCCGGTTTTGTCAACGCGCCGTAAACTGAAGGCGTGGACTTCGTGGTCGAGGACTGGGGACGCGTCCCCTACGGCGAGGCCTGGGCGCGGCAGAAGGCGCTGCACGCCCGGGTGGTGCGCGGGGAGCGGCCGCCCACGCTGGTGCTCACCGAACACCCCCGCACCGTCACCCTGGGGCGGGCGGCCAGCGGCGAGAACCTGCTCTTCGCCGAGTCCTGGTACCGCCGGCAGGGGTTCGAACTCTTCTGGGTCGAGCGCGGCGGCGACGTGACCTACCACGGCCCCGGGCAGCTCGTCGCCTACTCCATCTTCCCGGTGGCCCGGCGGGTGCGCGACTTTCTGCGGTTGCTCGAAGCCGTCGTCGTGGACGTGGCCGAAAGCTACGGCTTGGAGGCCTACGCCACCCCCGGCTACGCCGGCGTCTGGGTGGGCGAGGAGAAGCTGGCCGCCTTCGGCGTCGCCGTCAAGCAGGGGGTGGCGCTGCACGGGCTGGCGCTCAACGTGAACACGAACCTCGAGGACTTTCAGGTCATCGTCCCCTGCGGCATCCGGGACAAGGGCGTCACCAGCCTGCAGCGGCTCTTGGGCCGCGAGCTCGACATGGACGAGGTGAAGACCCGCCTCACGGCCGCCTTCCGGGCGCGCTTCGCCGACGTGAGCGCGCCTACGCTGGGCCTTTCGGGGCCGGGTTAAGCTGGGTGCGATGAAGAAGATCACCCTCACCGACCCCGTGACCGGCGAGACCCGGGAGGTGCCGGTCGTGGAGGGCGGCGTTCGAGTCGACCGTCCCGAGCCGGTGGACCGGCAGCGACCCAACTGGCTCAAGGCCCCGTTGCCCACGGGGGGCACCTACGCGCGGCTGAAGGGGTTGGTGCAGGAGCTGGAGCTGCACACCGTCTGCCAGGAGGCGCGCTGCCCCAACGTGGGCGAGTGCTGGGTGCACGGCACCGCGACGATCATGATCCTGGGTAAGGTCTGCACCCGCGCCTGCAAGTTCTGTGCGGTCTCCACGGGCAACCCTGCGGGTTGGGTGGACTCCCGCGAGCCCGGGCACGTCGCCCGCGCGGTGGCCGAGCTGGGCCTGGGGTACGTGGTGCTCACCAGCGTGGATCGCGACGACCTGCCCGACGGGGGTGCGGGGCAGTTCGCCGCGGTGATCCGCGCCATCAAGGAACGGAGCCCCGGCGTGCGCGTCGAGGCGCTGACCCCCGACTTCCAGGGGGACACCGCGGCGGTGCGTACCGTGCTGGAAAGCGGCCTCGACGTCTTCGCCCACAACCTGGAGACGGTGCGCCGGCTCACGCCGCGGGTGCGCGACCCCCGGGCTGGTTACGACCAGAGCCTGGCCGTGCTTGACTACGCCGGTCGCTACCTCCGCGAGCGCGGGCTCGAGGTGCTTACCAAGTCGAGCCTGATGGTCGGCCTCGGCGAGACCGACGAAGAGATCGCTGAAGCGATGGACGACCTGCGCGCCGCGGGGGTGAGCCTCCTCACGATCGGGCAGTACCTGCGGCCCACCCGCCACCACCTGCCGGTGGAGCGCTACGTGACGCCCGAAGAGTTCGAAGCCTACCGCCGGTTGGGCCTCGAAAAAGGCTTCGTCGAGGTCTTTTCGGGTCCGCTGGTACGCAGCAGCTACCGCGCCGAGCGGGTCTTCAAGGAGGCCCAGGGTGGCTAAGCGCGTCTGGGAGGCGGGCGTCTTCGTCCTCTTCGCCGTGGTGGGGGCGCTCAGCCACAGCCGCGGGGTGACGCTCCCGGGCGTGCTCGAGACCGCCGTGCCGCTGTGGCTGGCCTGGGTGCTGACCGCCCGCTGGCGCGACCCTTACGAGGGCCCGCTTGCGAACCTCTTCATCGTCTGGGTGCTGGCGTTGCCGCTCGGCGTCGTGCTGCGGTCGCTGCTCAAGGGGTCGCTGCCCACCCCGGAGCTGCTGCCCTTCCTGCTCGTCGCCATGGCCTTTACGCTACCGTTCATGGCGCTGGGGCGGCGCCTCGCCTAGCTATACTGAGGGCATGAAACCCAAAGTGGCGTTCCTGGGGCTCGGGGCCATGGGCTACCCCATGGCCTGCAATCTGCAACGCGCCGGTTTTCCCACGCTGGTCTGGAACCGTACGGCCAGCAAGGCCGAGGCCCACGCGAAGGCCTGCGGTACGACCGCCGCGAGCCTCGAGGCGGCGGCGATGGCCGACGTGATCTTCAGCTGCCTGCCCACCTCCGCCGAGGTGGCCGAGCTGGTGGCGCGGATGCGCCCGCACCTGCACTCGGGCAGCGTCTGGGTGGACTGCACCTCGGGCGATCCGGAGGCGAGCCGGCGCATCGCGCGCGAACTCGGCGAGCTGGGCGTCGCTTTTCTGGACGCCCCCGTTTCCGGGGGCACCACCGGGGCCGAGGAGGGCACGCTCACGGTGATGGTGGGCGGATCCGAGGAGACCTTCGAGCGCGTGCGCCCGGTGCTCGAGGCCGTGGGCCGCAAGATCGTGCACGTGGGGCCGGTGGGCGCCGGCCACGCCCTCAAAGCGGTCAACAACACGTTGCTGGCCGTCAACCTCTGGGCCGCGGGCGAGGGGCTGGCGGCGCTCGTCAAGCAGGGGGTGGACCCGAACGTGGCGCTCGCGGTCATCAACGCCTCGAGCGGCCGTTCCAACGCCACCGAGAACCTGATCCCCGAACGCGTCGTCACCCGCGCCTGGCCCAACACCTTCAAGCTCGGTCTCCTCACCAAGGACGTGGGGATCGGCATGAAGGTGCTCGACGGGGCCGACCTGCCGGCGCCGCTACTCCGCCTGACCTACGAGGTCTACCAGATGGCCAAGCGCGAGATCGGTCCCGACGCCGACCACGCCGAGGCCCTCAAGCTGATCGAGCGCTGGGCCGGAGTGGAGATCGCCTGAGCACCGCGGTCAGCGCAGCCCGCGGCGCGCGTAACCCAGACCGGGGCTCGCCACCCACAGCTCGGTGCCGGCGCGGTCGAAGGCCAGCCGGCGTGCGAAGGGCCAGGCCAGCCCCTCGTTGAACGCCTGCCAGGTGCGGCCGGCGTCGGTGCTGCGCAGCACGCCGCGCGAAGCCGGATCGTAGCCTCCGGAGTAGAAGGCGCTCGAGCTCGCAGCGTAGAGCACGCCCGCGTCGCGCGGATCGATGGCCACGTCCCAGAGGAAGTCGCCTGGCAGTATCCGGGTCCAGCTCGCCCCGCCGTCATTGCTGCGGTAGAGCCCGCGCCCCGGCCCGAAAACCGCGACGTAGACCCGGCCCACCGCGTTCGGATCGAACCGGATCGCCGCGACTCCGCGCCAACCGTTGTCGGTAAAGACCTCCGCGCCGTCGCCCGCGAACTCGGGCGGCCCTACCCGCTCCCTGCTCCCGGCCTCGCCTCCGCGGGTCGAGCGCCAGAGCCCCGCCTCGCCCCCGGCCAATACCTGTTCCCCGCGCACGGCGGTATAACGGCAGCCGCCACAGGCGAGGACCCGTGTCCAGCCCGCCCCGTCGTCGCGGCTGCGGTAGACGTCTCCGCCCGCGGTCACGAAGAGGGTGCGCCGGTCGGCCGGGCTCTCGGGATCGACGCTCAGGCCCGAGAGGATGGACCCCGGCAGACCGGCGTCGGCGGGCGACCAGCTCCTGCCGTAGTCGCGGCTTACCAGGAGGGTGTGCCGCGTGTCCAGCTCCTGGGCCTGGCCGATCCAGACCACCCCCGCGCGCTCGGGGTCGGCGGCGAGCGCCAGGCTGTTGCCGCCATGGCCCATCCAGCTACCGGTATGGGCGGGGTCGTTGCAGGAGCGGAAGCTCGCCCCGTGGTCGTCGCTCGCGAAGCAGCCCAGGTCGGCGAGGCCGAAGTAGACGTGGCGCCCGTCGGCGTCGAAGGCAAGCTCGAACGGCACGATGTTGTCCACTCCCCGCGAGCGCCAGCCCGAGCCCGCGGCCTCGGTGTGGAGGGGCCGGACGGTGGCCCCGCCGTCGCGGCCGCCCCAGACGAACTGTCCGTCGGCCCAGTAGATGCGGTCGGGATCGGCAGGATCCTGGAAAAGCGTCTTGGCGTCGCCGCCGGGGCTGGTGCCGTGGGCCAATCCAGGTCCGCTCCAGCCGGGGTCCCAGTCGTCGGGTCCGCCGAGGCGCACCCAGCTTGCCCCATCGTTGGAGGTGGCGAAGAATTCCTTGGTGTCGAGGTCGAAAACGCGTACGCGCCCCCCGCCCGGCAACACCAGCAGGTTCCTGGAGCCGAGGGCGTCCGAAACGCGGGTAAACCTCCAGCCGGCGGCGTCCGCGGTGGCGCGGTAGAGGTGGCCGCCGTTCGGGTCGTCCGCCACGCAGGCGTAACCCGGGTCCCAGACGTCGCCATAGGTGGTGAGGTAGAGGACGTCGGGGTCGTCGGGGTCGAGGGCAAAGTCGGCGATCTGCCCCAGTTCGGCACCCACCCGTGTCCAGCTCACGCCGCCGTCGGCGCTCGCGAAGAGGGCCGTCTCCCCACAGGCGAAGCGCCCTTCTCCGGCCAGCACGAAGACCCGCTCGGAGTCGCGGGGGTCGACCGCGAGCTCGAGCAGATGGAGTCCCGCGGGCAGGCCGGTCGCGGTCACCGGCCGCCAGCTCCGTCCCCGGTCGTCGCTGCGGTAAACGGTTCCCTCGGCCACGTCGTAGGCCGGATGGTGGGTGAGGTAGCCCACGTTGGGAGCGGAGGGAGCAAAGCGTACGTCGGTAACGTAACCGTCGGCGAGCACGCGCACGAACGTGGCCCCGCCGTCGGCGCTGCGGTAGAGCCCGTCTTCGGTGCCCAGGTAGAGAACGACGGGATCGTGCGTGTCGAAGCCCACCCCGCTCACGTGGGTCGTCGCGAGGCCTTGCGCGGAGCCGATCGGTCGCCAGCTCGCGCCCCCGTCGCGTGAGAGGTAGGCCCCCGAGAGGTCGCTGCCCGCCAGCACGAGGCCGCCGGGACCCGCCGCGATGGCGTGAAAGGCGCCGCCGCCCCCGGGGTTGACGCGCTCCCAGGAAGCGCCTCCCGCCACCGGATTGCACGCGGCGAGCCATGCGAGCACCGCGCACCCCAGCAATGTCCTTAGGATTCGGTCCATTTTGTTTCACCGTAGCACAACTCCGCCCAGCACGGAAGGCCGGACCGCACGAAGCCACGACGGGCCGCGGTCGTGATGTCCCCACGGCTTCTCACCCGTGGCGGTAGAATGGGTGCGGAGGAAAGCCACTATGAAGGTCTTTGCCTACACCATCCACAAGGACCCGGGCCCCAACGGCCCCAACATGGAACTTCACCAAACGCTCGACAACCTGGGCGGCAGCAAGCGCAAGACCGTCGAGTGGATGGTCGAGACCGACCTGGAGGCGCGCCCCGTCAAGAAAGAGCTGCTGAAACGCCTGGAAAACGGGGAGGCCCAGATCCTGGCGCTGGGGCACCTGCACCACCTGTTCGCTTCGCTCGAAGAGCTAAAGGCGTTCTACGACGAGATCATGGTCAAGCACGGCGTGGACCTGGTTTCCTGGGGGGCGGGCCTTGACACCCGCATCAAGCGGGGGCTGGGCAGCGAGCGTACGCTCGAAGAGTTCCTCATGCTCCTGCGCGGATGAGCGCGACCCGGAACGGTAAGGCGGCCTGCGGGCCGCCTTTTTAAGTCTGCGGGCCCGTTGCGGGGCCGCGAGCGGTCAGGTATCGCCGCGCGTGAGCCAGAGGTCGGCGTAGGGCTCGAGCACGAGGGTGGATGCTGCGGGCGCACTCGTGCGGGCGTCGCGCCAACCCTCTTCCAGCGCCAGCGGCTGGGGCGCGCCGGTGACGTTGACCGCCACCAGCACCCGTTCCTCGTCCGTGCCGCGCTCCACCGCGAAGACGCCGGCGCCCAGGTCGCGCACCCGCTGCGGGGCGGCGGGGTGGAAGGCGGGCCGTTCGGCGCGCAGGGCCAGCCGCGCCTTCAACCCATCCAGGATGCGGCGCGCGCGCGAGCCGGGGTCGGCGAGCCAGGCCTCCACCTCGGCCTCGCGGAACTTGCGGCGGTTGAGCTTGCGCTTCTCGCCGCTCTTCTCGTAGCCTTCGCGCCAGTTGGGGGTGCCGAAGAGGGCGTGCACGTAGACCGCGGGCAGGCCCGCGAGCGCCAGCATGATCGCGTGGCTGGCGAGCAGCCGCCGCACCCCCAGCGCCTCGGGGGTGCCGGGAGGGTTGAGGGCGTCGTACCAGGTGGTGTTGAGCTCGTAGGGGGCGGGGCCCGCGGGGGTGTCGCGGTAGCTGACTTCGCCCCCGTGGGCGAGGGTGCGCTCGACCAGGAAGGCCACCTCCTCGGGCGGCAAAATCCCCTCCACCGGCCGCAGGCCTACGCCGTCGTGGCTGGCCAGGAAGTTGAGGAAGGCCGCCTTGGGGCCGGGGAGCTCGAGCCCCGCGGCCCAGCGCGCCAGCACCCGGGCGTCGCCGCGGGCGAAGGTGTGGAGCACCAGCGGCGGCAGCGCGAAGTTGTAGACCAGCTGGGCCTCGTCCTCGCCGTTTCCGAAGTAGGCCACGTTCTCGGCGTGGGGCACGTTGGTCTCGGTGACGAGGGCCACCTCGGGCGCCGCGGCGTCGAGCGCGGTGCGGAAGAGCTTCACCACCTCGTGGGTCTGGGGCAGGTTCAGGCAGGTCGTTCCCGGCTCCTTCCAGACGAAGCCCACCGCGTCGAGGCGCAGCCGCCGCGCGCCGTGGGCGGCGTAGAAGAGCAGCAGGTCGAGCACTTCGAGCAGCACCTCGGGCTCGCGGTAGTTGAGGTCCACCTGGTCGGCCGAGAAGGTGGTCCAGACCTTCTTGCGGCCGCAGGCGGTAGCGAACGTGGTGAGCAGCCGGGTGGTGCGCGGGCGCACCACCCGGCTCAGGTCCCAGTCCTCCGGGGGCACGAGGAAGTAGCGGTGGTAGGGCTCTTCGCAGCGCAAAAAGCCCTGGAACCAGGCGCTTTCCGCCGAGGCGTGGTTGATCACCGCGTCGAGCATCAGCGCGTAGCGCTCCGCCAGCGCCCGCACGTGGTCCCAGCCGCCCAGGCGCGGGTCCACCGCGCGGTAGTCGATGACCGAGAAGCCGTCGTCGGACGAGTAGGGGTAGATGGGCAGCAGGTGCACGCCGCTAAACTCGGGCGCGAGCCAGCGATCCATGAAGCGCGCCAGCGTGGCCAGGGGGGCCTCGCCCTCGCGGGTGACCTGGTCGCCGTAAGTGATGAGCCAGGCCTCGGCGGGCGAGGTGGCGAGCGCCCGCGGCCCGCGGGCGAGCGCCGGGTGGGCACGGGCGAAACGTTCGATGCGCTCCGCGAAGACGGGCGCCCAGCGCTCCGCGGCCGCCGGTCCGTAGAGAAAGGCGAGGTGTTCGGTTAGGCGGGCCACCGGACCTCCTTCGCGCGCGCCTGCGCCTGCTCCAGCGCGGTGCGCGTCACCTTGCGCAGGGCGTCGTAGCCGAAGTGGCGGCGGGCCAGCGCGCGGTTGTGCTCCACTACGCTCTGGCGCAGTTCGGCGTCGTCGAGCAGCCGCGTCACCCCGGCGACCACCTCGGGGGTGATGCGGTCCTCCACCTCCACGAAGCGGAACCCCTTCGGGCGAATGTCGGCCAGGTAGACGGGGTAGCGCCCGATGAGCAGCGGCTTGTTCATCCAGACGGCCTCGAGCATGGCGTTGCCGAACCCCTCGTAGCGGCTCGGATAGGTCACGAAGTCGGCGTGCAGGTAGGCGTCCCAGAGGCTGTAGACCTTGTGCTGGCCGGCAAAGCGCCGGCGCGGGGCCACGTACTCGCTCGCGAAGCGCAGGTCCACCCGGCGTTCCGCGGCGTAGGTCTCGAGGCCGCGGCGGTAGTCCTGCCCCTCGTCGCCGGCGGCGTGGCTGACGAGCAGCACCGGGTCCCGGGCCGCCAGCTCCGCGGCCAGGTCCACGGCCAGCTCGATGCGCTTGCGCGGGATCACCCGCGTCGGCTGCAGCAAGAGCAGCTGCTCTGGGCGGATGCCCAGGGTCTCGCGGAAGTCGGCGTTGAAGGCGTCGAAGCCCGGCGGCGAACGGTCGTAGTCCATCACGTTGGGCAGCAGCAGCGAGTCGAGGCCGCGGCGCTCTTCGAGCTCCCGCTGCGCGATCGAGTTGATGGAGAGCTGGACGACGGCGTGGTCGGGGGGGAAGTAGCGGTCCAGCAGCGGGCGCACGTGGGTGCGGGCGAAGCGGGGGCGTTCCCAGGGGTAGTCGTGGTTGTGGCTCACCGCCGACAGGCGCCGGCGCTGCACCAGCCGCCACAGCGCCAGCGCCAGCGGCAGGTGCATGGGGATGGCCCAGGCGTTCTGCACCACCAGCAGCTCGGGGCGCAACTCCTCGAAGACCGGCTCGAGCCGCGCCGCGAGGCGCACCCCGGCCTCCTCGATCTCGCGGGTCAGCTGCGGGTCGTGCCCCTCACCGGCGAAGGCGCGCTCGGTGAAGGCGCGTACCTCCGGGCGGGCGAAGTGCATCTCGGGCACGAGCACCCCTTGTTCTTCGTCAGGGTCCAGCTCCCCCGCCAGGTACCAGACTTCATGCCCCGCCGCCCGCAGCACCTCGCGCATCTTGGCCGCCTCCAGGCTCACCCCGTCGGTCCCCGCCAGACGGGTGGACGCCATGACGACGCGCACCTTAGCCCTTCACCCCTCCCGCGGTCAGGCCGCCCACCAGGTACTTCTCGAACCAGAAGAAGAGGATCATGATGGGTACGGTAACAATCACCGCGCCCGCCATCAAGAACTGCCGCGGCACCTCCTGGCTGTTGAGCCCCACCATGCCGCGCGAGAGGGTGAAGAGCTCGGGGGTGTCGAGGAACATGAAGGCGAAGAGGAACTCGTTCCAGGCGATCATGAAGACGTAGAGCCCCACCGAGGCCAGCGCCGGCAGCGCCAGCGGCAGGGTGATGCGCCAGATCACCTCGAAGCGGCTGCAGCCGTCGATCAGCCCCGCCTCCTCGAGGCTCGCGGGGATGGTCTCGAAGTAGCTGCGCAGCATGTAGAGGGCCACGGGCAGCGTCTGCGCCAGGTAGACGATGATCAACCCGATGAGGTTGTCGCGCAGGCCCAGCTGGGTGAAGATCGTGTAGAGCGGGATGGCGAGCACGATCGCGGGGAACATGTAGGTGAGCAGGATGGCCCGCTCCATGACCGCGCGCCCGCGAAACTCGAGCCGCGCCACCGCGTAGGCCCCCAGCACCGCCAGCGCCAGGGTGATGAACATCGTGCTGACCGAGACGAAGGCGGTGTTGCCGATGTAGCGCAGGAACTTGAAGGTGACGAGCACCTCGCGGTAGCCCACGAGCATCTTCTTCAGGCCGGGCCAGAAGCCCTCCGAGAAGACGTGCAGCGGCAGCCCCAGGTTGGCGGGGTCGGCCAGGAACTCGGCGCGGGGCTTGAGCGAGGCCGCGACCATCGCCCAGAAGGGGAAGACGACCATGAAGACGAAGACCAGGAAGGCCGCGCCGCGGAGCAGGCGCAAGCCGACCAGCTCCCAGGCCTCGCTGTCGGGTCGCTCGAGCCGCACCTCGCGCAGCCCGTAGCCCGTGGCCAGTCCGGCGAAACCGCCGGCGACCAGCGGGGCGAGCAGGTTCCAGAAGGGCGCCAGACCCAGCCGGTAGGGGTCGCCGCCCGCGGCCAGCGCCCAGACGAGGCCCAGCCCAAGGCCGGCGAGGACCATGGGCGGCGGCCGCAGCCGCTCGCGGCGCGCCAGCGCCCAGGCCAGCGCCCCCAGCAGCAGGCCGCCGGCGAGGGCGGCGTCCAGCGGCAGGACCGTCTTGAGCCCGCCCCAGAGGACGAGCAGCAGCGAGACGCTGCCCAGGCTGGCGAGCGCCGAGGCCAGCCCGACGAGGAGGGTCAGCACGAGCGCCACGTCACACCTCCCCCTTGGGCGCATAGCGGAAGTAGACGACCAGGAAGAGCGCCAGGATGGCGAAGAGGATCACCGCCTGGGCGGCGCCCTGCCCCAGGTTGGCCCGGGCGAAGGCGAAGTCGTAGACCTTGATGGTGATCGTTTCGGTACCCGCCGCGCCGCCGGTGAGCAGGAAGATGTCGTCGAACTTGTTGAACGTCCAGATGAAGCGCAGCAGGAAGAGGGTGGCGAGGATGCCCACCACCTGCGGCAGGGTGACGAAGCGGAAGCTGGCCCAGATGCCCGCGCCGTCCACCCGCGCCGCCTCGTAGAGTTCGCCGGGGATGGCCTGCAGCCTGGCCAGGATGAAGAGGAAGGCGAAGGGGAAGTAGCGCCACCCCTCGAAGAGGATGACCATGGTGAGCGCCAGCGGCAGCTGCACCGTCAGGCCGAAGAACTGCACCGGCCAGTACCTTTGCGATAGGAAGGGGATCGGGTCGTGTACGAACCCGTACTTTAATAAGAGGGCGTTGATGGTGCCGGCGAAGGGGTCGAGCAGGAAGACCCAGGTGAAGGCCACGGCGATCACCGGAGCCACATAGGGGAAAAGGAAGAGGCCGCGCAGCACCTGGCGGCCCGCGAAGGGCGGCGAGAGCAGCTGGGCGGCGAAGAGGCCCAGCAGGATCGAGAGCAGGGTGCCGAAGATCGTGTAGGCCAGCGTCACCTTCAGCATCGGCCAGAAGTCGGGGTCGGTGAGGACGACGCGGAAGTTTTCGAGGGTGAAGGGTCGTGCCAGGATGGGGTTGGGCGCCTTGCTCTCCACCACGGGACGGGTGTCGCGGGGGTAGGGTGCGCCGGCTGCGAAGTAGGCGGGGCCGGCGGTGAAGCGGAGCGTCAGGTTGACGGTCTGCTTGGGCTCGAGCCCCTGGGGCAGCTCGCAAACGATCTTCGCGGTCTGCAAGCGGCAGGCCTGGGGCAGCTCGGTGGGGGTGAGGCCCGGGGGCAGCGCGTCCTCGATGCGCGCCCAGGTGATGGGATTGTCGGTGCGGTTCTGAACGCGGTAGCGCACCACCAGCGCCTCGCCGGGCGCTTGTGGCCGGCTCCGCACCGACTCGCGCACCGCAGGCCGCGGGGGCCGCAGGTCGCCCAGCTGGATGGGCTTGAAGGCGATCCAGAAGTTGGCGATGACCGGCAGGATGACGATGGCGATGACGATGCTGAACGTCGGCAGCAGCATCCAAAACGCCAGCCGGGCTTCCCGCGCCTTGAGACCTCGTTGCATGGCGCCTCCCGGAGTAGGCCGGGGCCGGGGCGAAGGCCCCGGCCCCAGGGTGAGCGGCTACTTGAGTGCTTCGACGGCTTTCTGCATCTCCGCGGCCGCCTGTTCGGCGGTCAGCTCGCCGTCCAGGTAGCGGCGCACGATCTTGGGGATCGTCTTCTCGCCGTAGAGCTTGCTGACCAGCTCGCCGTAACCGGCACGGAAGCCCCAGCGGTCGGCGACGTCGAGGCCTTCGAGGATCGTCTTGATGACCTCGGGCGGGTAGATGTCACCCAGCGGGCGCTTGCGGTCCACGCCCACGGGCAGCTTGGCCCAGCCGTTCACGAACTTCTGCGGGTCGTCCGGGGTGCCGCGGCGCACCGGGAACTTGCCTTCCGGCGCGACCGAGAGCCACTCGAGGTAGCCGTCGGTGAGCAGGAACTTGACGAACTTCTTGGCGTTGGCGGTGTCGGCGTCCACGGTGATGCCCATGTAGCTGATCTGGGCGTAGCTGGCGCCGCTGGGGTTGTCGGGGCCGGCCAGCTTGGCCAGGAAGCCGGTGCGCTTGGCCAGCTCGTCCGAGGTCGGGTTGCCGAAGGCCGTCACCGGGACCGAGTCGCGCAGGCCCGCCAGCTCGTCGAGGATGAAGGGCGACCAGACAATCTGCAGCGCCTTGCCTGCCAGGTAGAGCTCACGCGACTGCTTCCAGTAGAGGTTGCCCGGGGGCGAGGCCTCGGCGAGCTTCTTGTAGAACTGCAGGGTGTGCACCATCGCCGGGGTGTTCAGGGTGATGTTCCCGTTCGCGTCCACCAGGCGCACCCCGTTGGCCAGGGCGATGTGCTCGAAGACCTGCTGGAAGTAGGTCTGGCTGGGGTCGGTGGCGACCACGAAGCCGTACATCTCGGGCGGGTTGTGGAAGGCTTCGATACCGCCCAGCACCGCCGCGAAGGTCTTGGGCGGGTAGAGGCTCTTCTGCTTGAAGAGGTCCTTGCGGTAGACGATCAGCTGGGTCCAGCCGTCGGTCGGCACCGCGGTGTAGCTGCCCTCGTAACTGGCCAGCTCGAGCGCCCCCTTGGCGAAGGTGTTCTCACCGAGCTCGCGGATCACCTCGGTGGCCGCCTCGGTGTCGAGGATGCCCTGGGCGGCCCAGCCCACGGTGTAGTCGAGCGGGTGGAAGATCACGTCGGGCAGCTGCCCGGCGGCGAAGGCTGCGGTAATGCGCTCGGATAGCTGGTTTTCCTCGACGGGCACGACCTCGACCTTGATCCCGGTCTTGGCGGTGAATTCGGCGGCGATCTGCCGCTGCACCTCCATGCGCTTGGGCTGGTTCTCCGTCGTCCACCAGACCAAGCTCTGCGCGAGGCCAAAGCTTCCCAGCGCCAATGCGAACAGCACCATCCAGACTTTTCTCATAGCCCACCTCCGTATTCCATTACCGACGCGCGAGGTACCAGCTCGCACGACAGCACCACGTTTTCGGGGCGCTCGCCCCGGGTGACGGCCAGCGCCGCGCGCGCGGCGGCCTGGCCCAGCTGCTGCGCCGGCTGGCGCAGCGTCGAAAGCGGCGGATCCAGGTAGGCGCCGAACTCGAGCCCGTCGAAGCCGACGACGCTCACGTCGGCGCCCACCCGCAGCCCCGCTTCGCGGAAGGCGCGGTAGGCGCCCAGCGCCATGCGGTCGCTGGCGACGAAGACGGCCGAGAAGCCGCCCTGCCCGATCAGCGCCTTCGCGGCGCGGTAACCGCCGGCCTCGGTGAAGCCGCCGTCCTCCACCGGACCGGGGGCGAGGCCGTGGGCCGCCAGCGCCCGTCGCCAGCCGGCGAGGCGTTCGCGGCCGGCGCGGCGGGGGCCGGAGATGTGGGCGATGCGTTCGTGGCCGTGCTCGATCAGGTAGCGCGTCGCCCGCTCGGCGGCCGACTCGTTGTCGATCGTGACCATGGGCGCGGCCAGCTCCGCGCCCTCGCGCTCGACGAGCACCAGCGCGGGCAGCTCGCCCTGCATCGCCGCCAGCGCCTGGGGCCCCAGGCCCGAGCCGATGAGGACGAGCGCTTCGACGTCGCGGGCGGAGAGGTCGCGCAGCACCTGCCCTTCGCGGCCGGGGTCGCGCTCCGAGCTCTCGACCAGGTAGGTGTAGCCCGCCTGGGTGAGCTCGAGCCCGATGCCGCGGAGCATGCGGCCGTAGAGCGGGCCGGTGGCGTCGGGAATGACCACGCCGATGGCGCGGCTCTTGCCGGTCGCCAGCACCCGCGCCGCGGGGCTGGGGGAGAAGCCCAGGCGGCCCGCGACCTGCAGCACCCGCTCGCGGGTGGAGGGGGCGACGCGACCGCCGTTGAGGGCCCGCGAAACCGTGGCCACGGAGACCCCGGCCGCGTCCGCCACCTCGTAGATCGTCACCCTTCTCCGCAAAGCGTTTTCTCCTTCCTCATCGCAATGTAAGCGGTTACATAAGCACAGCGTAAGAACAAGGCTGCCGTTGATGTAAGCGTTTACACGTCTATACTTAAGCTAGTCGCCCTGCATGCGGCTTGTCAAGGGTATACCGGAGGATCGATGCGCAACCTGTTGGAAACCTCGTTTCGTACGGCCCTCGAGGCCACCGATCCGGCGCGCCGGGTGGCCGCGGAGGCGGGCCGGCTCGACCCGCCGCCCACCGCGGTGCTGGCCGTGGGCAAGGCGGCCGGTCCGATGCTCGCGGGGCTCGAGCGCGCCGGGTTGCGCCTGCCCGGCTTCGGCGTCACCCGCTACGGCCACGGGGTGCCGCTCGAGCACTACGAGCTGCTGGAGGCGGGGCATCCCGTACCCGACGACGCGAGCGTGCGGGCCGCCGAGCGAGCGCTGGAGCTGGCGCGGTCGCTGGATCCCGATGACCACCTGCTCGTCCTCGTCTCCGGAGGGGGCAGCGCGCTGTGGTGCGCCCCCTGGGGGCTCGAACTCGAGGAGCTGCAACGGCTGAACCGCGCCCTCCTGGCCTCGGGGGCGACCATCGCGGAGATCAACGCCGTGCGCAAGCACCTCTCGCGCATCAAGGGCGGACGGCTGGCCCAGGCCACCCGCTCCCGGGTAACCGCCTGGCTCGTCTCCGACGTCCCCGGCGACGACGTCAGCACCATCGCCTCGGGGCCCACGGCGCCCGACCCCACGACCTTCGCAGATGCCCTGGCGGTGCTCGAGCGCTACCGCATCGAAGCCCCCGCCGCCCGCGCCCACCTGGAGCGCGGCGCCGCCGGCGAGCTGCTCGAGACCCCCAAGCCCGGCGACCCCCTCTTCGCCCGCGTGACCAACCGCATCCTGCTCGCGAACGCCGACCTGCTGCGCGCCGTGGCCGACTTCTGGACGGGGGAGGGCTGGCGGGTGCACGTCCTCTCCGACCGCTTCGAAGGGGAGGCGCGCGAGCTGGCGCGTTTCCACGCGGCCCTCGTCGGGTCGGCCCGGGCGCACGGCTTTCCCGACCGCCCCCCCTTCGTGCTCGCGAGCGGCGGCGAGGCATCGGTGACCGTGCGCGGAACCGGCCGGGGAGGCCGCAACCAGGCCTTTCTGGCTTGGCTGGCCCACTTCCTGGGACCGGAAGGCGCCTGGGCGCTGGCCGCCGACAGCGACGGCATCGACGGGAACAGCAACGCCGCCGGCGCGGTGCTGCGCCCCGACACCCTCGCCCGGGCCGCGGAGCTCGACCTCGACCTGCGCGCCCACCTCAGCCGCGATGACAGCCACGGCTTCTTCGACGCCCTGGGCGACCTCGTCGTCACCGGCCCCACCCACAACAACCTCAACGACCTGCGCGTCCTCGTCGTTGGCGCTTAACCCCGCGACGCGGGCCCTGGAGGTGGCCGGTATGCAAGTCGGGTTTACCTGGCACGAGCTGTTCGCGCCGCAGCCGGAAGCGGCCGTCGCGTTCCTCGCCGGGGTGTGCGGCGGCACCGTGGCCCGGGCGCCCCTGGAGACGCCCGGCGGAGGGCCGTTCCTCCTGCTGATCCAGGAGCGCCGGCCGGTGCTGGGGGTGATGCAGCCGCCCGGGCCGGGCTTGCCTTCCTGGTGGGACGGCTACGTGGCTGTACCCGACCTCGACGCCGTCCTCGAACGGGCGTCCGCCCTGGGAGCGCGCATCGTCTTCGACGCCCCCATGGCGGCCGAGGGCTGGGGGCGGTTCAGCTTCCTGATCGATCCCCAGGGGGCCGGGTTGGGCGTCATCCAGCCGTCTGCGAACGCGGCGATCGGCGACCCCAACCCCGGCGTCGGCTGGCAGAAGCTGGCCGTGGACGACCCCGAGGCGGCGCTGGCGTTCTACGGCGCGCTCTTCGACTGGCGCGAGGTCGGGCGGCTGGAGCTGCCCGCAGGCCCCTGCCTCCTCCTCGGCTACGGTTCCGAGCGCACGGGCCGCCTCGCCATCGTTCGCCGCGGCGAGGGGGAGGCGACAGGCTGGCGCTACTATCTGCACGTCGGGCGCCTCGAGCCCGCGCTGGCGGCCGTGCGAGAACGCGGCGCCGCAATCGTCACGGGGCCTCATCAGGTACCGGGCGGAGGGTTCGCGGCCGTCGGCGTCGACCCCCAGGGTGTGGGTTTCGCGCTGCACGCACCCCGGCGTTAGCTGCGTCGTCTCGCCACACGGTCCACGCGACCCCGTTACCGCGTACCTCCCGCGTCACCCTCCGTAAGCTGGGGTCAAGGACCGGGACGGGGGCGCTGTTCCGGGCGCGGAGGTGGGGAAGGGCCGGGGGTGGGTTCGAGGGTTTTTGGAAATCCTCTCACGGTTTGTGGCTCGGGGTTGGTGGTTGCCTCGTTGCGGGTAGCCGCCTTACGCCGTTCCCGCCTCCCACGCCCCGGAAGCTATCCACCATGCACTACGTACTACGCACCACGTACTCCCATCACGCACCGACCCGCAGCGGCTTCGGTAAACCACGTCTTGAGAGGCCGCACAGCTAGCCCAGGAACCCTGCGCGTTTCAGCTCTTTTTCCACCGCCGCCAGCACCCGCGGGTAGGCCTCCTCGAGCGAAACCCCCTCCAGGGTCGCGCCCGCGGCGGGCACGTGGCCGCCGCCCCCCAGCTCGACGGCGATGTTCTGGGCGCTCACGCCGGCGCGGCTGCGGATCGAGACCTTGGTGGCCCCTTCGCGCTCCTTGAGGAAGACGGCCACGTAGCTGCCCTCGGCGTAGCGGATCACGCCCACGAAGTCGTCGGAGTCCTCCTCGGTGCTGCCGGCCTCTTCGGTCATCTTGCGGGTGACGTGGGCGCTGACGGCCAGGCCGTCGAAGTGGAACTGCACCGTCGAGAGGACCATGCCCATCAGCTTGAAGTACTGCGGCGGCCGCCACTGCAGCCGGTCGGTCAGCTCGGCCAGCTTGACGCCGTGGCCCACCAGCTCGGCGGCGGTTTCGAGCACCTCCGGCGTGGTGTTGCCGAAGCGGAAGTTGCCGGTGTCGGTGATCAGTCCGGTGAGCACCGGCGTGGCGATTTCCTCGGTCCACTCGACCTCGAGGGCGTCGATCAGGTCCTTGACCATCTGGGCCGCAGCGGCCTTGGTGGGGTCCACGATGTGGATCTGGCCGAAGCGGCTGTTGGAGCCGTGGTGGTCGATGTTGATCACGAAGCCCTCGACCGGGGCGCCCACGGCCCTGTGGCGGTCGCCGGAGTCGAGGACGACCAGGACGGCGTCTTCGGGCAGCTCGTCGACCGGTTCGTGGTATTCGTCCTCGTGGGGTAGGAAGCGCAAAAACCGCGGCGGCTCGACGATCCACCAGACCTCCTTGCCCAGCTGCCGCAGGGCTCGAGCCAGGCCCAGGGTGCTGCCCACGGCGTCGCCGTCGGGGTCCTCGTGGGCGATGATCACGACGGTGGCGTCGGTGGCGCGCAGCACGTCGGCCACCAGGCGCATCTTCTCCCAGTAATGGGGTTCGGGTTGGTTGTTGATGGTCTCCATGACCTTCCAGCTTACAACGCTTCCACGTGAAAACCGAGGCGTTCCAGGTAGTCCCAGTAGCGGGGAAAGGTCTTGGAGGTGGTGCCGGGGTTGGCGATCTCGAGGCCGGGGGCGGCGAGCGCCAGCAGCGAGAGTGCCATGGCGATGCGGTGGTCGTCGTGGGGGTCGAGCCGGGCCGGGCGTGGGCGGCCGGGCCAGACGGTGAGGCCGTCCTCGCGTTCTTCGGTGCGGAGACCCAGGCGCCCCAGCTCGCGCGCCATCACAGCGATGCGGTCGGACTCGTGGTGGCGCACGTGGGCCACCTCGGTGATCGTCACCGGGGCGTCGGCCAGAACCGCGAGCGCGGCCAGGGTGGGGGTCTGGTCGCTCATCGCCTTCAGGCTCACCTCGAAGCCGCCGCGCAGCTTTTGGGGCCCGCACACGGTGGTGCGGGTGGGCGCGACCTCGACCCGCGCCCCCATGCGCTCGAGCACGTACACGAAGCCCAGGTCGGGCTGCAGGGTGGCCGAGCCGATGTTGGTCACCGTCACCTCACCGCCGCTGGCTGCGGCCAGGGCGAAGAAGTAGGCGGCGCTCGAGGCGTCGGCCTCCAGCTCCAGGGCCTGCCCCCGGTAGCGGCCGGGCCGGACGTGGATCGCGCTCAGGCCGGCGTCGGCCTCCGCCTCGGCGCCGAAGGCCCGCATCATCGCCAGGGTGATCTGCACGTAGGCCGGTTGCACCATCCCGCCGGCCACCCGCACGGTCACCGGCCCGCGGGCGTAGGGCGCGGCCAGCAGCACCCCGCTGGTGAACTGGCTGGAGACGTGGCCGGGAATCGTCACCTCGCCGCCGGCAAGCCCGGAGCCGTGGACGACGAGCGGAAAGCGCCCCTCCTCGCCGGCGTAGTCCACCTGGCCGCCCAGGGCGCGCAGGGCGTCAACCAGCGGGGCGATGGGGCGCTGGCTCATCCGTCGGCTGGCGCGCACCCGCCAGCGCCCCTCGGGCGCGACGGCCAGCGCCGGCGGCAGGAAGCGGCCCAGGGTTCCGGCCGCGCCCACGTAGACCTCGGCCTCGCGTACGGGCCAGCGGCCGCCGCCGCCGCGGATGCGGGCGGTCTCGCCCGCCACCTCCACCTCGAGCCCCAACGTGCGCAGCGCCGCCAGCGCCCACCAGGCGTCGTCGCTCTTCAGGATGCCCGAGAGCTCGGAAACGCCCTCGGCCAGGCCCGCCAGCACGATAGCCCGGTTGGTCACGCTCTTGGAGCCGGGTACGGCCAGTTCGGCGCGCACCGGTCCCGCCGGCGGCGCGAGCCGCACCGCGGCCACGCCGGTGTAGGCGCTCCAGGGGCTGCGGGCTTCCAGGTCGGCCTCGCTCATGGCCTCTTATTCTGCCACGCGGTGGCCGCGCATCAAGGCGCGCGCGCGTTCGGCCTCGCCCCCCGGGCCCCGGGTGGCCGGCGCGGTCCTTGGGTAACCGGGCAGGAAGCCGCCCAGGCGCTCTTCGAAGCTGGGCAGCTCGGCCTGCCAGAAGACCCCGGTGGGGATGCGCTCGCCCCATTCGGTCGCCTTCAGGGTGAAACGGGCCATGCGCTCCGAGCGCTCCTCGTCGCTCATCTGCCGGGGGACGCGCGGGTCGTAGCCCTCGGCGTTGACGTCGTAGACGCGCGGCGCGAACCACTCGCGGGTGTGCAGGTTGTTGTAGGTGGGGCAGGGCTGCAGGACGTCGATCATCGCCAGCCCCCGGTGTTCGAGGCCCCGCTGGATCAGCCGCGCCAGGTTCTTCACGTCGTAGGCGTAGCCGCGGGCGATGAAGGTGAAGCCCGCGGCGAAGGCCAGCATCAGCGGGTTGACCTTGCTCTGGATGTTGGGCCGGGCCAGGCTCTTGGGCTGGGCCCCCAGCTCGAGCGTCGGCGAGGCCTGCCCCTTGGTCATCCCGTAGACCTCGTTGTTGAAGATCAGGTAGAGCAGGTCGGGGTTGCGCCGGCCGGCCCCCACGAAGTGGCCGGCGCCGATGCCCATGCCGTCGCCGTCGCCGGCCATGGCAATCACCGTCAGCTCGGGGTGGGCCAGCTTGACCCCCTGGGCCACCGGCAGCGGCCGGCCGTGCAGGGTGTGGATGCCGTAGCTGGCGGCGTAGTGCACCGTCTTAGCCGAGCAGCCGATGCCGCTCACCATCACCGCGCGGCTGGGCTCGATGCCCAGCTTGTAAAGCGCCGTCTGCAGGGCGCTGAGGATGCCGTAGTCGCCGCAGCCCGGGCACCAGTCCGGGGCCAGGTCCGACTTGTAGTCCGCGAGTTTGAGCTCCATGCTTCCTCCTAGATGCCGCCGCGGAGCACCAGCCGCTCCCCGGCGTTTCCGGACAGCACCGTCTCGAAGGCGGCGCGCACTTCTTCGAGGGTCATCGGCCGGCCGTTGTACTTGACGATCAGGTGGTCGGGTCTGCGGCCCGTTTCCTGCGCCAGCAGGCGGGCGAACTGCCCCGACTGGTTGTACTCGAGCACCACCAGCCGCCTGCCCGCAAGCAGCTCGTCCAGGTCGGGGAAGGGGAGCAGGAAGCGCACCTGTACGTAGCCCAGGTCCAGCCCTTCCATCGCCTCCAGCGCCACCCCTTCGGTCGACCCCCAGCCGAGCACCAGGGTTTCGGCCTCGGGGTTGTGGGTCCGGTACATGGCCCCCGGTCCCAGCCACTTTGCGAGCGCGGCCAGCTTGGCGGCGCGTTTTTCCATCATCGCCTCGCGCAGCTCGGGGTCTTCGGTGATGTGGCCCACCTCGTCGTGCTCGTCGGAGGTGATCCAGTAGCCCGCGCCCTCCGTGCCCACCGGGATGCGCGGCGAGACGCCCCCCTCGGCCGCGAGCGAAAAGCGCGGGAAGACGCCCTCGGCCTGCGGGGGTGCGAGGCCGGGGTCGACCTCCACCGCGCCGACGTCGAAGGGCTCGACCGTGCGTGTGGTCGAGGCCAGGTACTTGTCCATCAGGTGCACCACCGGCAGCTGGAAGCGGGCGGCCAGGTTCATGGCCAGCGCCGCGTCCGCGAAGGCGTCCTCCACGCTCGCGCTCGCCAGCACCGCCCGCGGGTAGTCGCCGTGGCCGGCGCCCAGGGCGAAGCGCAGGTCGCCCTGCTCGGTCCGCGTCGGCAGGCCGGTGCTGGGCCCGCCGCGCTGGTAGAGGCTGACGACCAGCGGCGTCTCGGTGATGCCGGCGAAACCCAGGGCCTCGGCCATCAGCGCGAAGCCGGGGCCGCTGGTGGTCAGCGCTGCCCGTGCGCCCGCCATCGAGGCGCCGATGGCCATGTTGACCGCCGCCAGCTCGTCTTCCACCTGGACGACGACCACGCCCGCCTCGGGGTGGGCTTCCAGGTAGAAGGGCTCGTCGGTGGCCGGGGTGATGGGGTAGTAGCTCATGAAGCCCAGCCCGGCCGCCACCTTGCCCATCGCCGAGGCGTGGGAGCCGTTGACGTAGAGGCGTTCTCCCGGTGCGCCTACGGGTTTCAGCCCCGCGCCCGCGAGCGGCTCCACCCGCCGGTAGACCTCGGCGGCCACCTTGCGGTTAAGCTCGGCCACCTTGGGCTTGGCGGCGAACTGGGCGGCCGTCGCCGCGTCCAAAAGCTCCAGCGGGTAGCCGAGCAGCGCCAGCGAGGCGGCCACGGCGACGGTGTTGAGCGTCTTCTTGGCGGTGAGGGCGTCGGCGCCCACGGCCTCGCCCACCTCGCGCGCCAGGGGCGCGAGCGCCAGCGGCACCAGCCGCACGCCGGCCTCGCGAAAGCGTTCGACCGCTTTCTCGACCTGCGGGTCGCCGCCGCCCAGCGCCCGCGAAATTCGCTCGTAGGCCGCGCCGTCGAGCATGGCCAGCTTGGATAGCGGCCGCCGCGCGGCGTCCGGGTCGTAGACGAGCACGCCGCCGGGCTTCACCTCGCCCAGGTGCCGCACCAGCGTTTCGGCGTCGAGCGCGGCCAGCAGGTCCACCCGCTCGAAGAAGGCCCGGGTGGGTCTTCGCGCCGCGCGCACGTCGAGGTAGCTGTGCCGCCCCATGATGTTCGAGTGGTACTCGCGGCGGGCGCTCACCCACCAGCCGCCCCGGGCCAGCGCCCGGGCGAAGAGGGTGGCGGCGGTCTCGATGCCGCCGCCCTGGGGACCGCCCACCCGCCAGGTGAAGTCGTCCAGTGCGGGACGTTCCATACCGCTCATCTTAAGTCGAACCACGCCCCGGGAAAGGGGCGTGAGTACCGGTGGGCGGTTCTTAGTTGCCGGTGCCGGGCGGTGCGCTGCGCGGTACGGCCCGGGCGAAGAGGTTGCGCCGCTCCTGCTGCAGGGGCTGGCCGCGGTAGCGGATGCCCAGGCTGACCACCACGTTGTCGATCAGCGCCAGGGCGTTCGTGGGATCGCTGGTGTCGCCGGCTGAGAGCAGCAGCGAGTCGATGGGTTTTCGCGAGGCCTGCGAGAGCGAGTTCGCCGTATAGACGACGGCGGTTTGCGTCGGCACCACCGCGTCCGCCACCACGCCGACGCTGGAGCTCAGGCCCGAGAAGTCGCGGGTGGGGAGCGTGTTGACCGGCCAGCTGACCCACTTGATCAGGTGTTCGACGAGCACCCGGTTCCCCGCCTTGGGGTTTTCGCCGAGGACGCCGACGTAGTCGGAGCGGTTCCCCAGGGTGTAGACCACCGCGCAGTAGAGGTCGCGGTGGCTGCTGGTGCTGTCGTAGGGGTTGCTTCCTCCTTCGTTGCAGTAGGGGCTGCCCCAGGGGAGCAGCATGGCCAGGGTCTGGCCTCCGGTGGTGACGCTGGTGCCGTCGGGCAGGGTGAGCGTCTGGCTGCCCGGGTAGATGTAGGCCGCGCCCGAGAACAGCTCGCTGACGCGCAGCAGCGCCAGGCGGGCGTCCTCGCGGGCCTGCTGGGCCACGATCTGGCGGTTGGCGATCTCCTGGTTCTTGACGATCATGTTGGTGGTGAGGATCAGGATGACGCCGAAGACCGCCATCGAGATCATCAGCTCGATCAGGGTGAAGCCGTTGCGTCTCATCTCTGCCACCCGTCCTTAGTTGGGGTTGCCGATCAGGGTGGCGCCGCGGGCCAGGGTACGCCCGTTGCGGGTGACCGTGATCGTGATCTTGCGCATGGGGGGCGGGCTGGTGGTGGCGGCGCCGCCGTTGAGGCTGAGGTTGTCGGCGCGGATCGTGGCCGTGAAGCCGGAGGGCAGCATGCGGTTGAGGTCGGAAAGCCGCGGCGGGGTCGCGGCGGCGTTGTAGTTCGCGGCGCTCTTCCAGTAGATGCGGTACTGCTCGAGCGCGCCGTTCACGTACTCCATGGCCAGGCTTTGTTCGTTGGTGCTCGAGCTCACCCGCAGGTTGCTGGCCATGCTTCCGGCGACCGCGACGATCACCACGCCGATGATCGCCAGCGAGATCAGGATCTCGACCAACGACAGACCTTTTGTGTTTTTCACGGCAGGATCACCTTCCCTGTGGGCAGCACGACCACCCTGCGGGTCTTGGGTCCGGTGGTCACGGTAAACACGTACTGCTGGTCCGGCAGCCCCCGGCCGCTGAAGTTCAGCGTTGTGGGCGGCGCCACCGCGGCCCGGTGGGGCAGCCGCCCCTCGCGCACCAGGTTTCCGGCGGCGTCGTAGATCTGGACCCGGTTGCCCGCGAGGGTCACGCTCATCGCCTCGCTGCGCTTGAGGGCGCGGTTGCGCGCCTGGGTGATGAAGTTGGAGAAGCTGCGGGCGCTCTCGCTTGCGCGCAGGGCCTTGAGGTAGTTCTGCAGGTTGGCGGCGGTGACGGCGCCGATGATGCCCAGCAGCGCGAGCACGAGGAGCAGCTCGAGAAGCGAGAAACCGCGGCGGCGTTTCATCGGCCCTCCCCCCGCTGGTAGTCGAGGCGGAAGCGGATGCTCTCGGGCAGCTGCTCGTAGACGAAGTCGTTGACCAGCAGCTTGCTGCCGTCGCGCAGGACCAGCACGGTGAGCCCGTTCTCGCTGGCGTACTCCTTGACGTCGGTGAGCGCCAGCTGCGAGGGTGGCAGGGTGTTCAGGGGAGCGACCGGCTCGGCCGTCGGGGCGCCCTGCGTCTCCTCGGAGGCCAGGCTGCCCTCCAGCACGACCGTCGCTCCTTGCTCGGTAATCAGGGTACGCCCCGGGCCCGCATCCGTCGCTGCGGCGCCGGAGGCGGACGCTGGGGACGCGGCCGGGGCGGCCGCGGGCTGCGGGCGCGTGCGCAGCTTGAGCGCCAGCCCGGCCACCAGCACCAGGGCCAGGGCCACGATGAGGAGGTTCAGTGCCCTTCCGTTCATTGCACGTGCTCCGTGGTACGGTCGGAGACCCGCCACGACATCGTCTGGCCGACTGCGCCCTTGACCAGGTTGAAGCCGAAGCCGCCGTTGCGCAGACGGAAATCGTAGTTGATGGTGAAAGCGCAGTCTTCGGTGCCGGGGACGTAGTAGGGGTCGCCCGGCTGCCCGCAGTCGCTCGCGGAGGCGCGGGGGTTGCCCAGGAAGTTGTAGCGGTTGCTGCCCACGTACCGACGTTTCATCCACCAGGCCTGGTAGCGCCCCGGGGCCAGGATGCCCAGCTCCTTACCGATCAGGCCGCCGGAGATGGCGAGCGGCTTCATGCTCGTCTTGCCGGCGATCCGCTGGTTGGCGTAGAGGAAGGCGTCCACGGTGGAAACCTGGGTCTCGTAGTTGCGCTCGTTGTCGATGATGATGCGCAGCGTCTTACCGTCGATGCGCCAGAAGCCGCGCAGGCCGCCTTCGTTGAAGTTGCCGTAGCCGCTGTTGCGGTTGTCGAGCCGCCGCGCCAGCCGCCGCGCCAGGCGGGTGGGAAGGCCGGAATCGATCAGGTCCTGGCGGATCTCGCTGCGCAACATCCCGTAGTAGCCGCCGCGCCAGCTGTTGTAGGCCATGCGTTCGGTGCCCAGCAGCTGCTTGTAGAGGGCGTCGTCCATCCAGGGCTTGAAGTTGCCGTTGGAGCGGATCGTACCCGGCCGGAAGGCGTAGCTGTAGGCGTCGCGGCTTACCGAGGCGGAACGGTTGGCGCGGCGGCAGACCACGTTGCCCGACGACACCGCTTCGCCGTCCACGTTAACGTAGCCGCTGCCCTTTTGCGTCAGCTCGTCGCCGTTGCGCTTGTCGAAGCAGCGGGTGCCGCTGTAGAAGCCGAACTGCGAGCGGTAGTAGTCGGCCGATTGGCGCTCGGCGGTGGGGAGGAGGTTGCCGCTCGAGTCGCGCTCGGTGTAGTCGCCGATGACGATGTTGCCGCGGGCGGCCAGGCGCAGCTCGTCCTTGCCCGCGGCGATGTTGGCGCGGGCGCACTCGTCGGCGTCGCTGATGCCCGAGCAGACGCCGCGCCCCGGCGGGTCGGGCGGGTCGGCCACCTGGACGTTGCCCGCGGTGTAGAGGTTGCGTCCCGCGTAGATCGCGCCCTTGCCGGTCACCACGCCCTTGATGATCACGTCGCCCTCGACGAAGATGTCCTCGTCGATCACGATCGGGTTGCTGGGGGTGCCGATAAGGACCAGGTTGCCGTTGTAGACCCGGTTGACGCGGCTGACGTTGGAACCCGTCGGCAGCGAGGTGATGCGTCCGCCGATCGGTACGCCGTAGATGATGCCGCCGCTCAGGCTGCCCATGGCGTTCTGCCGCGCGATCTCGCGGTTGATGGGCGGGAAGTCGGGCACGCCGTCGCCGTCGGTGTCGCTGGGAAGCATGTCGCCCGAGTAATTGGTGGTGACGCTGCCGGTTACCTCGGCCCCGTTGATCCGTTTGGGTGAGCCCGTGAGGTCCAGGTCGTCGTGGGTGATGTCGCGCGCAGCATAGACGCTGCCGTAGACGGTGGACCCGCCCTCGTGAGCGCCGCTGCCGATGCCGCTGCGTCCCTCGGTGCCCCAGCCGGGCCGCATGAACTCGAGCGAGCCCACGTCGCCGCGCACGCGCAGGTGGCAGTAGATGCAGTTCGTCGTCTCCGAGAGCATGGCCAGCTTGAAGATCTGGCTCTGACCAAAGCTGACCCGCCGGACCACCGTCTGCTTGTCCCCGCCCTGGGACGCGGTGGCGGCGACCTCCACCCAGCCGTAGGGGTCGGAGGGTGGCGAGACGCGCAGCACCCGCCACTTGCCGGTGATGCCGCCCATGACGTTGACGGTGTGCACCTGGGTGGTGTCGAGGGTCCGCAGGTAGTTGCGTACCGAATAGTTGTTGTTCTTGAAATCGCTGATCAGCTTCAACCGGGCCTGCTCCGACACGCCGTCCGCCGCCTGGACCAGCGCGCTGTGGGATTTCACGGTCTTGACGCTGCGTATCTGATTGACCGTGCTGGCCGTAAAGATCATCACGATCATAAAAGCAATGACCATCGCGAAGATCGTGGTGATGAGGGCGATGCCCTTTTGTCTAGATCCTTTCCCCATGCTTCTAGCGTAGGGGGAGGTATCCGCACCGGGTACCCTCAAACGGGGGGATTAAAAAAACCGGTACCCCGGCGCGCCGGGATGGCGCGCCGGGTCAGTATTCCTTGTAGGTCAGCCGGGTCACCCCGACGTCGGCCAGCTGGAAGACCCGTGTGGTGGGGAAGTTGGGCGGGGTCAGCCGGCTGTTCTCGAAGCGGCGGTCGTACTCGAAGGTTTCCAGGTAGCCGCTGGCCACGCTGCCGCCGGAGCCGATGACGCCGCGCAGCTGGTCCTCCCACTGAATCAGGCCGCCGAAGAGGCGCATCTTGCCCTGGGGGCCGCGGGTGTTGTAGTTCTCGACCGCCAGCCCCTTGCCGGTGGCGGCCGACAGGTAGGAGCCCCAGAGGTAGATGTCGTCCACCGCCCCGACCCGGATGGTGATGTCGTCGGTCTCCGAGAAGACCCCCAGCACCGTCCGCAGCGGTCCGCTGGCCGAGGCGCAGCGGGGGTGGGTGGCGAGGTAGCTGCTGTTGGTCATCTGGGTGGGGTCGCACTCGTAGACCAGGTCGGTGAAGAGGCCGATGCCTCCCACGGCGGTGACGTTGAGCTGGGTCTCCAGCGAGAGCGCAGGCGGAATCGTGGCCGGCGGGGGGTGGTCGGGCGAGTCCGTGGGCACGGGGCCGGTGCGGCTGGGGGCGCGCAGGGCGTCGACGTTGCCGTTGACGTAGATCTGCCCCGTGGGGCCTCCGGTCCCCAGCGGCGCGGGACCGTTGGGCACGCCCAGGAGGTTGGTGACGTTGCCCAGGGGGTCGGTGACCTGGGTGGTGTCGGTGTTGTAGTCCACGACGATCGTCCAGGTGCGCCCGGCCTGGGTGATGCGGTAGGTTTGCGTGCCGTCCCCGCCCGCGGCGATGTACAGCTCGTCCACGTCGCCCTGGATGTAGATCCCGCCGGTGACCCGGCTGCCGTCGTTGATCAGGTAGACGCCGTCGGGGATGGGGTTCGAGCCGGCGCAGGGGCTGATGCCCAGGACGGCGCAGCGGTCGGCGTTGGTGATCGGGTCGGGGACGCCGTCGCCGTTGTTGTCTTCGGTGGGGTCGAGGCCTAGCGCGGCGCGCTCCTGCGAGAGTGCGTTCGTGGGCAGTTCCACCCGCGGCGCGTTCCAGTCGTAGCCCTTTTCGAAGACGGGCTCGGTGCAGGGCGGCCGCGATCCCGCGTTGAGGAACTCCTTGACGCCCAGGCCGTCGTGGCAGCTGTTGAAGATGTCCCAGAACCAGGCGCCGCCGTCGGAGGCGGTGATGCGGCCCTTGAAGACCGGCGTGCCCCAGAAGCCCCAGTTGCTGTTCGCGTGCACCGGACCGTCGAAGACCGAGCCGGTGGGGAAGAAGCCGCGGTCGCCGCCCGCGTCCTCCACCAGGAAGAGCCACTGGGAGAGGCTCGCCCGGCCGACCTTGATCGTCAGGAAGCCCTCCTCCTGAATGCGCCGTTGGTTGTTGCCCGAGGTGCCGGTCGCGACCACCCGGTACTCCGCGGTGTAGGTCTGGAACTGGCCGCCGCCGCCGGCCGTCGGCATCGAGGCGATACGGAAGTTGCGGATGTCGTAGCTAAGGCTCGCGTCGCCCACGCCGGCCAGCTGGCTGGACGGCAGCGCGCTGAAGTTGGCGTTGAGCGCGTCCTTGATCTGCAGGGCCACCGAGTCCCAGGCGTCCTGGGGGATCACGTAGTCGGTGGTGGGGTCGTTGCCGCCGACGACGAAGCTGGTCGCGTAGCTGTCGATGATGGGCTTGAGCTCCGAGAAGAGCTGCGTGTCCAGCACGTACCCGGCGTAGGTGGCGCCGGCTTCGGCGACGTTGCGGGCGCGGCTGTTGACCAGGTTGTTCTTGTTCTGGCGGATCTCGCTCAGCGTGTCTACCGACAGGATCGCGATCACGGCGACGAGCACCATCATCAGGACCAGTGCGGTGACGAGGGCGATGCCTTGTTTCTTCCTCATGCCGTGCCTCCTAGTTCAACCGCAAGTCCACGGTTTCGGTGATCTCGTAGCGTCCGGGGCCGCCGCCGGCGGTGAGCGGCGCGGGCGTGGTGCCCGCCAGGTAGACCCGCACGGCGCGAACCAGGCTGCCGACGAAGATGCCGCTGCCCCTGGGGTCGTCCGTATAGGCCGTGCCCAGAGCGCTGGCCGCGGCGCTCAGGGAGTCGTAGAAGCGCAGCTGCTGGATGGAGGAGCTGGCGGCGCTGGGGTCGAGGGGGATGCCGTAGCTGAGGCGCAGCGTGTCGACGTCGAAGGCGACGATGCCGCTGTAGTTGCCGGCGGTGGCCCCCAGACCGGTCCGGCGGTAGAGCACCGTCCGCGCGGCGTCCTCGGGGTCCGGCCGCAGCTCGTAGGTGACGAGCTGCACCTTGAAGGCGTAGGTGTTCGGCTGCCAGGTCCCGCTGATGCGGTCGTTGTTGTGCTGGATCAGGTCGCGGTTGGGCGGCGTGCCCCCCGAGGCGGTGGTGGGCGAGCTGCAAGGTTGGGTGGGATCCCTGAGCAGCTGTCGCTGCGTGATCTCTACCAGGTCGCTGTTGGTGCCGTCGGAGATCAGCACCAGGTCGCCGTCGTCGAAGCCGGAGGCGTCGCATACGCCGGTCTCCACCGAGTTGTTGTAGCTGCTCCCCGGAGGTTCGGCCACGGCGGTGTAGTACCCCTTGGAAACCAGGATGGCCAGGCGGTCGCGCGACGAGCAGGGGTCGCCCGCGGCGCTGCACCCCGAGGCGGGGTCGTTCCACAGCCCCAGCCGCGAAGCCGAGCGCAGGTCCTGGGTGATCTGCTGCATGGCGGTGCGCAGGTTCTGCTGCAGCTCCACGTAGACGCTCTGGCTGTGCTTCGTCTGCAGGCCGCGGGTCAGGGCGACGGCCACGATGCCGATCAGCACGATCAGGATTCCGATGGCCAGCAGCGCCTCGATCAGGGTGAAACCCCGCCGCATGCGCCTACTGGCGTACGAGCGAGACGAGCTCGACACGGCCCTCACCTCCCCGCTTCTTGTAGTAACCCGTCACCAGGACCCTCCAGATGACGGGGTTGGTGGAGAAGGGTTCCGTCTTGACCTCGAACTTGAACCGTCCCCACTCCTGGGCGATCTCCGCGAGGTTGGGGTCGCCCGAGGCCGTGAAGACCGAGTCGTTGGTGTAGTCGTAGCCGTAGTCGTAGCTGCGGGGGGTCGAAAAGTAGTTGAACGGCAGGCTGCGGCTGCGGAAGCGGTCCATCCAGGCCTCGGTCGCGGCCACCGCCTGGGAGCGGACGCGGTTGTCGGCGTTGTGGCGCATGCTCGAGACCATCGTGGTCACGGCCGCGAAGCTCACCACCGTCACCACCACCAGCGCGATCAGCACCTCGATAAGGCTGAAGCCCCTGCGTGTTCTCATCGCTTCACCACCCGTGCCGCCCCCGTCATCGAGGGCACGACGTCCACCTGGCTGCTTCCGTTGGAAAGCGTAATCCGGTAGGGATCGGGGCTGGCCGGGAAGCTGCCGAAGCCCCGGGAGTCGAAGACGATCGCCTCGCCCGCCGACCAACCCGGGGTCACCCGCGCGGGCACGGTGTAGCTGCGGCGGGTGGCCCAGTTCGTACCGTCCGCGGAGAATTCGAGGTCGTAGCCGCGGCTGTTGAAGCTGAGCCGGCAGAAGCCGCTCTTGGAGACCGCCAGCGTACGGCACGACTGCAGGTCCTGGGCGACGCGGTGCGCGACCCCCTCCAGGTCGAGCCGCTGCCGCGCGCTGCCGAACGAGACGGCCACGATGCTCATGAGGGTAGCCAGCACGGCGAGTACGATCAACAGTTCAATAAGTGTGAAGCCGTTTGGAGTAAATGCAGTTTTCTTTGACAAGGCCCCTCCTTTTAAATCCTACGGCGCAGCCGAAGAGAGGGTTACCCCCATGTGGGGGTAACCGGGTCTGCCGCAGGTTGTATTAAGGTAGGACCGGCTTCAGCGATTGAGGATGTGGATGGCCCGGCCGTGCAGGTTCTCGGCGGCCTCCATCAGGTTCTCGGCCAGCGTGGGGTGCGGGTGCACGGTCAGCGCCAGGTCGCCGGCCGTTGCCGCCATCTCCAGTGCCAGGGTGGCCTCGGCGATCAGGTCGGAAGCGCCCGGACCCAGGATGTGCACGCCCAGCAGCAGGTCGTTTTCGGCGTCGGCGAGCACTTTGATGACCCCTTCGGTCTGCTGCAGCGTGAGGGCGCGGCCCGACGCCGAGAAGGGGAAGCGCCCCACCCGCACCTTGAGGCCGCGCTTTTCGGCCTCGGCCTCGGTCATGCCGACGCTGGCGAACTCCGGCTGGGTGTAGACAACGCTGGGGATCTGCTGATCGAAGGCCGCGGCGCGGCCGGCGGCGTGCTCGGCGGCGACGAGGCCTTCCTTCATGGCCTTGTGGGCCAGCATCGGCGGACGGGCGACATCGCCGATGGCGTAGGCGCCGGGTACGTTCGTCTCCATGTGTTCGTTGGTGGGAACGAAGCCGCGCTCGTCGGTGCGCACGCCCGCGGCTTCCAGGTTCAGGCCTTCGGTGACCGGCACCCGGCCGACGGCCAGCAGGATCTTGTCGGCGTCCAGCGTCTCCGGTTTTCCGCCCGTGACGGGTTCGACGGTGACCCGCAGCCCGTTCTTGGTTTCCTCGTAGCCCACGGCCTTTGTGGCCGTCCTGACGGCGATGCCCTGCTTCTTGAGGCTGCGCGCCAGCAGCTTGACGAGTTCGGGGTCGCTGCCGGGGAGGATCTGGTCGGTGTACTCGACGACGGTCACCTGCGCGCCCAGGCGGGCGTAGATCGAGGCGAACTCGAGCCCGATCACCCCGCCGCCGATGACGAGCAGGCGCGGGGGCACCCCGTTTTCGACGCGCAGCATCTCGGTGGAGGTGAGCACGCGTTCACCGTCGGGCTCGAAGCCCGCCAGCCGCGCCGGCTTGGAGCCGGTGGCGACGATGACCTTCCGCGCCTCGAGCTTCTTCCCGTCCACCTCCAGCTCGCGGGGGCCGGTGAACTTCGCGAACCCCTTGACGAGCTCCACCCCGTTGCCCTTCAGCAGGCTGGCCACGCCGCCGGTAAGCTTCTTAACGATCTTGTCGCGCCACTTACCCATCTTGGCCAGGTCGCGCTCGGGCTCGGCGAAGACCAGCCCGAACTCGGCCGCCTTCGCGGCGTGTTCCAGGGTCTCGGCGGCGTGCAGCAGCGCCTTGGTGGGAATGCAGCCGACGTTCAGGCAGACGCCGCCCACCGCGCCCGCCTCGACCGCGGCCACCTTGAGGCCGAGCTGGGCGGCGCGGATCGCGGCGTGGTAGCCGCCGGGTCCGGTGCCGATGACGATCAGGTCGTACATGGTTTCTCCTTAGACGGCGTGGAGCAGCAGCCAGTAGGGGTCTTCGAGGCGCGCGACGACCTCGCGCAGGAAGAGGGTGGCCTCGGCGCCGTCGACCAGGCGGTGGTCGAAGCTGAGCGAGAGGTAGAGCATCTCGCGGGCGACGATCGCGTCGTCTTTGACCACCGGGCGCTTCTGGATGGTGTGCACGCCCAGGATGGCGGCGTCGGGCACGTTGATGATAGGGAAGGAGAAGAGCCCGCCCAGGTTGCCCACGCTGGTCACCGAGAAGCTGGAGCCCGTGACCTCGTCGGGGGTCAGCTTGCCCGCGCGGGCGCGCGCCACCTTGTCGCCGATCTCGGCGGCCAGCTCGAGGATCGTCTTCCGGTCCACGTCGCGGATCACCGGCACCACCAGCCCCGCGTCGGTGGCCACCGAGAGGCCGAGGTGGTAGTACTTCTTGAGCACCACCTCGCCGCGGGCGTCGTCGAGGCTGCTGTTGACCACGGGGAACTTCTTCAGCGCCTCCACCGCGGCCTTGAAGATGAAGGGCACGTAGCTGAGCTTCACCCCCGCCTCCTCGGCGCGCTCCTTGAGCCGGCGTCGCAGCGCGACCAGCTCGGTGACGTCGGCCTCGTCGACGACGAGGGTGCGCACCGTGTAGAGGTGGCTGGCCATCATCTGCTGGGCGATGATGCGCCGCATGCCCCGCAGCGGCACGCGTTCCTCCAGCTCTTCGTAGCCCGCGGGGGTGCGGTAGGCCACGGGCGGCGGGAAGCCGGCGGGTGCCGCGGTGGCCGCGGCCGCCGGGGCCTGCTCGGCGTAGGCGCGCACGTCCTCGACGCGCACCCGGCCGTTCGGACCCGACCCCGGCACCTGGGCGATGTCGACGCCCAGCTCGCGGGCCAGCTGGCGTGCGGCGGGCACGGCCAGCACCCGGCCGTACTTGTTGGTCCCCGCCCGGGGCCGCTCGGCCACCGCCGGGCCGGCGGGCTTCTTGGCGCCGCCGGCGAAGGGGTTCTTGACCTCGGCCTCGGTCTTGTCGGGCTTGAACAAAGAAAGCCGCTCGCCGCGGTCCTCCGCCTCCTCCGGCGGTGCGGACTGAGCGGCCGCCGCGGCGGCCTCGGGGGCGGCCGCGGCCCCGGCGCTCTCGTCGATCAGGGCGATCGGCGTTTCGACGGGGACCACGTCCCCCTCGTTCACCAGCTTCTTCACGAGCACGCCCGCGAAGGGGCTGGGCAGTTCGACGGTGACCTTGTCGGTCATCACCTCCACCAGCGGCTGGTCCTTGGCGACGACGTCGCCTTCGTTGACCAGCCACTTGAGGATCTCGCCTTCGACCACGGATTCGGCGAGTTCGGGCAAGAGCACTTCCTTGGGCATGGCACCTCCCGGGCGCTAGTAGTCGAGCAGCTTCTTGGCGGTGTTGAGGATCCGCGTCACCGTGGGCATGTAGAGCTTGTCCTGGGCGTAGGGGTATGGGGTGTCGAAGCCGGTGACGCGCGCCGGCGGGGCCTCGAGCTGGTCGAGCACCTCCTCGGCGATCGTGGCCGCGACCTCGCTGGCGAAGCTGGCGTGGCGGGGGGCGTCGGAGACGATCATGACGCGGCCGGTCTTGCTCACCGCCTCGAGCACCGCCTCCTTGTCCCAGGGCATCAGGCTGCGCAGGTCGAGGACCTCGGGGTGGACGCCCACCTTTTCCAGCTCGTCTGAGGCCTGCAGCACCTCGGGGGCCACGGGGCCGTAGTAGACGATCGTGAGGTCGCCGCCCTGGCGGCGGGTGACGGCCTCGCCCAAGGGGATGGTGTAGTCCTCGTCGGGGACCTCTTCCTTGACCGCGCGGTAGAGCCGCTTGGGCTCGAGGAAGACGACCGGGTCGTCGTCGCGGATCGCGGTCTTGAGCAGCCCCCTGGCGTCGTAGGGGGTGCTGACGGCCACCACCTTGAGGCCGGCGGTGTGCACGAAGTGGGCCTCGGGGCTCTGGGAGTGGTGGTGGCCGCCCTTGACGCCGCCGCCCGAGGGCATGCGCACCACCATGGGGGCGGTGAACTGCGCGCCCGAGCGGTAGCGCAGCTTCGCCGCCTGGCTGACGAGCTGGTCGAAGCCGGGGAAGACGTAGTCGGCGAACTGGATCTCGGCCACCGGACGCAGCCCGTGGGCGGCCATGCCCACAGCCGCGCCGATGATCGCCGCCTCCGAGAGCGGGGTGTCGATCACCCGGTCGGGGCCGTACTTCTGCTGCAGGCCTTCGGTGGCCAGGAAGACGCCGCCGCGCTTGCCGACGTCCTCACCCAGCACCACCACCGCGTCGTCGCGGGCCATTTCTTCGTCGAGCGTGCGTGCAATCGCCTGCACGAGGGTCATCGTGGCCATGTCGGACCTCCCGGTTCAGGCGCCCAGCTCTTCTTCGAGGAGCCGGCGCTGTTCGATCTGGGGCCAGAGGGGCTCGGCGTAGACGTCGTCGAACATCCAGGCCTCGGGCACCGGGCCCGCGGCCTCGGCTTCTTCGAGCGCGCGCGCCAGCTCGGCCTCGGCGGCCTCGCGCAGCTCGGCCTCCCACTCGGGGGTCCACAGCTCCTGGCGTTCCAGGAAACGGCGGAAGCGCTCGAGCGGGTCGCGCTGCTTCCAGTGCTCCACCTCTTCTTTGGGGCGGTAGAGGCGGTCGTCGTCGGCCGAGGAGTGGGGGCCGTAGCGGTAGACCACGGCCTCGACGAGCGCTGGCCCCGCGCCCGCGCGGGTACGCTCGATGACCTCCTGCATCACATAGTAGCTGGCCAGCACGTCCATGCCGTCGAGGTAGTAGCCGGGCATGCCGTAGGCCTTGGCCTTGACGGCCAGGTTCTCCGAACCCGTCTGCTTCTGCAGGTCGACGCTGATGGCGTAGCGGTTGTTCTCGACGACGAAGACGACGGGCGCGCCCTGGGCCGAGGCGAAGTTCACGCCGGCGTGCCAGTCGCCCTCGCTGGTGGCGCCGTCGCCGAAGGTGGTGACGACGACCTGGCCGGTGTTTTGGATCTTGGCGCTGATGGCCGCGCCGGTGGCCGGTGGGATGTGCGAGGCGATGGGCGAGGCGACGGTAAAGGCGTTGAGCGGCTTGGAACCCGGGTGGTTGGGCATCTGCCGCCCCTTGGCGGGGTCGGCGCGGGTGGCCAGGGTCTCGCCGAAGATCTCCACCGCGGGCACCCCCAGCGCCAGCAGCATCCCGTGGTCGCGGTAGTAGGGGAAGAGCCAGTCGAAGCCTCGCTTCACCGTGTGGGCGATGGCGATCTGGATGCCCTCGTGGCCCGCGGCCTCCATGGCGAAGCTGGTCTTGCCCGAGCGCTGCAGCAGGAGTAGTCGCTCGTCGAGCAGGCGGGCGGCGACCATGTCGCGGTAGAGGGCGCGCAGCTGCTCCTCGTCGAGGTCGAGGTCGAACGGCCCCACCCACTCACCGTGTTCGTTCACCAACGCGATCGGGTCGCGGGTGAACGGCTCGAAACGTTGGGTGTCCTTGATCATAGCGTCCTCCTTGGGTCAGGGGCGTAAAAAAACCCGGCCACGGCCGGGGGCGGTCCGCCACGGCGTACCGATAATCACTAGCGCGAGAGCGTTTTCGCGGTTTGGCATCCCTACCCCTTTGCGTTCCATTATAAACTACCCCGCATGGGGGCCGAATGTGCGTTGGCGCATCGTTAGCGTGGGCAAGCCCCGGCTGGAGTACGCCCGGCTGGGGGTGGCGTTCTACCTGCGGCTGTTGCGGCCGCTGGCGCCGGTGGAGCTCCGGCCCGTCAGGGCGGGCCCCCGCGAGGCGGAAGCGCTGCTGAAGGCGAGCGAGGGCTGGCTGCGCGTCGTCCTCGACGAACGCGGTGAGGCGCTGCGCTCGCGCGCGTTCGCGGACCGCATCACCCGCTGGGAGGACGAGGGCGTGCGCCGGGTGGCCCTGATCGTGGGCGGGGCGGAGGGGCTGGCGCCGGAGGTGCGCGCCGCGGCCGACTGGACCTGGAGCCTCTCGCCGCTCACCCTGCAGCACGAGCTGGCCCTGCTGGTTGCTCTGGAGCAGGTCTACAGGGCTTATACGATTAAGCGGGGGTCGGCGTATCACCGCGAATAAGAAAAGTAACGACGCGGGATATATTGGAACAATAGGTGAAACTGGCACAGTCCCACGTTGCGGTATACTGGACGGGTGAACGTCTCGACGAGCGAACCCATCGAAGCGGCGCTGGCTTTGCTGGGCCGGCAGGGCACGTACCGGGTGTTGCGCGCGCTGCTCGGCGGCCCCATGCGCTTCGGCGAGCTGCAAAGCGTCACGCGGCTGCTGCCCCGCACCCTGTCGCTGCGACTAAAGGAAATGGATGCCATGGGTTGGGTCATCCGCGAGCAGTTCGCCGAGGTCCCGCCGCGGGTGGAGTACCGCCTCACCCCGGCGGCCGAAGCCCTGGAGCCGCTGCTGCAGGCGGTCGAAACCTGGGCCAAAGACCACGCCTGACGATGTCCTTGTAATAACCGTCACGCGGCCCCCGGCGGGGGCCGCGTGACGTGTGCTCAGGGGGTCTAGAAGTCCATGTCGGGCATGCCGCCGCCGCCCGCGGGGGCCGCTTCCTTCTTCTCGGGCTTCTCGGCCACCACGGCCTCGGTGGTCAGCACCAGCGAGCCGATCGAAGCGGCGTTCTGCAGGGCGCTGCGGGTCACCTTGGCGGGGTCGACGATGCCGAACTTGAGCATGTCGCCGAACTCGCCGCTCTGGGCGTTGAAGCCGTAGTTGACGTCCTTCTTCTGCAGGATCTCGTTGACGATCACCGAGCCCTCGAAGCCGGCGTTCTCGGCGATCTGGCGGGTGGGCTCCTCCAGGCTGCGGCGCACGATCTTGGCGCCGGTGGCCTCGTCGCCCTCGAGCTTAGCCAGCACCTTGTCCACCGCCTCGGTGATGCGCAGCAGGGTCACGCCGCCGCCGGGAACGATGCCTTCCTCCACGGCCGCGCGGGTGGCCGAGAGGGCGTCCTCGAAGCGGTGCTTGCGCTCCTTGAGCTCGGTCTCGGTGGCCGCGCCCACGCGGATCACGGCGACGCCGCCCGAGAGCTTGGCGAGGCGCTCCTGCAGCTTCTCGCGGGCGTACTCGCTGTCGGTGGTCTCGAGCTCGGCCTTGATCTGGTTGATGCGGGCCTCGATGTCGTCCTTCTTGCCCTTGCCGCCGATGATCGTGGTCTCGTCCTTGGTGATGCGCACCAGCTCGGCCTGGCCCAGCATGGAGAGGGTCACGTTCTCGAGCTTGAGGCCCAGCTCCTCGCTGATCACCTGGCCGCCGGTCACCGCGGCGATGTCCTTGAGCATCTCCTTGCGGCGGTCACCGAAGCCCGGCGCCTTGACCGCGGCGACGTTGAGGGTGCCGCGCAGCTTGTTGACCACCAGGGTGGCCAGGGCCTCGCCCTCGACGTCCTCGGCGATGATCATCAGCGGCTTGCCGGTCTGGGCGACCTGCTCGAGCACGGGCAGCAGCTCGCGGATGTTCGAGACCTTCTTCTCGACGATGAGGATGTAGGGGTCCTCGAGCTGCACCTCCATCGCCTCGGGGTTGTTGACGAAGTAGGGGCTCAGGTAGCCCTTGTCGAACTGGTAGCCCTCGACGACCTCGAGCTCGGTCTCCAGGCCCTTCGACTCCTCGACGGTGATGATGCCTTCCTTGCCGACCTTGTCCATCGCGTCGGCGATCAGCTGGCCCACCTCGGGGTCGTTGGCCGAGATGGTGGCCACCTCCTCGATGGCCTTGCGGTCCTCGACCGGCTGGGCCATCTTGTGGATCTGCTCGACCGCGGCCTCCACGGCCTTGTCGATGCCGCGCTTGAGGCTCAGGGGGTTGGCGCCGGCGGCCACGTTCTTCAGGCCCTCGCGCACGATCGCCTGGGCCAGCACGGTGGCCGTGGTGGTGCCGTCACCGGCGACGTCGTTGGTCTTGGAGGCCACCTCCTTGAGCAGCTGGGCGCCGATGTTCTCGAGGTGGTCCTCGATCTCGATCTCCTTGGCTACGCTGACGCCGTCCTTGGTGATCGTCGGCGAGCCGAACTTCTTCTCCAGCACCACGTTGCGGCCCCGGGGGCCGAGGGTCACGCGCACGGCGTTGGCCACCGCGTTCACGCCGCGCTCGAGGGCACGACGGGCCTCTTCGTCAAAAACCAGGATCTTTGCCATGGTCTACCTCCCTTACTTCTCGACGACCGCGAGCAGGTCGCGCTCGGACAGGATGATGTACTCGTTGCCGTCGATCTCGATCTCGGTGCCGCCGTACTTGGCGAAGACGACGATGTCGCCCTCCTTGACCTCGAGGGGGACGCGCTCGCCGTTCTCGAGCAGCTTGCCGCTGCCCACGGCGATCACCTTACCCCGCTGGGGCTTCTCCTTGGCGGTGTCGGGCAGCACGATCCCGCCCTTGGTGGTCACTTCTTCCTCGATGGGTTCAACCACGACCCGGTCTGCTAGGGGTTTGATCATTACCTTGACCTCCGATGCCATGATTGCCTCCCTTCGCCCCTTTGACACTTAGGGGTCCAGAGTGTCAATCCACCGCACATTATGGGGGGCGCGGCGGGGGCTGTCAACCCCGTACACGCGACCCCTTACAAGCAAGTTGAGCGGGTGTATGTCAAGCCCGCCGCTGCTGGCGCAGCCCCTCGTAGAGCAGCAGCGCCGCGCTGACCGAGGCGTTCAGGCTGTCGACCGTGCCTTCCATGGGGATGCGCACGGCGAGGTCCGCGGCCTCGAGCCAGTCGGGGGGCAGCCCCCGGTCCTCGGCCCCCACCGCGAAGGCCGTGGGGCCCGAAAGATCGGCCTCCCAGTAGACCCGCCCGGCCGCAGGCGCGGCGGCGACGAGCTGCAGGCCGCGCTCTTGCAGCCAGGCGCGCGCGGCCGCGTGGTCCACCACCGCCAGCGGCAGCGCGAAGACCGCCCCGGTGCTGGCCCGGATCACGTTGGGGTTCTCCGGATCCACCGCGTCCCCCACGACGAGCACCGCGTCCGCGCCGCTGGCGTCGGCGCTGCGCAGCATCGCCCCCAGGTTGCCGGGTTTTTCGATCTCCACCGCCACCAGCACCCGCCGCGGGTCCGGCGGCAGGTCGGCCAGCCGCCGGGCGGGACGCTCGAAGACGCCGATCAGCGCCGGCGGGTTCTCGCGGTAGCTGACGCGCCGCATCGCCGCTTCCGAGAGCTCGTAGACCGGCGCCCCGGCGAGCCGCGCCGCTTCCTCCGCGCCCGCCCGCTCGGGCCAGACGAGCCAGGCGCACGGCCGGATCCCCGCCGCCAGCGCCCGTGCCGCCTCGCGTGCGCCCTCCACCAGGAAGCGGTCCTGCTCGAGCCGGCCCCGCCGGGTCTTGAGCTCCGACCAGGCTTTGACCTTCGGGTTACGCGCGCTCGTGATCCGCACGGGTTCATTGTATGCTCCGCTGTGGCGTACGCCCCGGTGGCTGCGGGTATGCTGGGGAAAACGCAAAGGAGCGCCTATGCCGCCTGCCAAACGTTTGCGCGTACTGGGGATGATCCTCGCCGGGGGCCAGGGGAGCCGGCTCTACCCGCTGACCGCCAAGCGCTCGAAGCCCGCGGTGCCCTTCGGGGCCAAGTACCGGATCATCGACTTCGTGCTCAACAACTTCATGAACTCGGGCATCTACTCGGTCTACGTGCTCATCCAGTACAAGGCGCAGTCGCTGACCGAGCACATCCAGCGCTACTGGCGCTTCGGCGCGTTTCTGGACGACCACTTCATCATCCTCGTGCCCGCGCAGATGTACCGCTACGAGGAGTTGGGGCCCGTCTGGTACCGCGGCACCGCCGACGCCATCTACCAGAACCTGCACCTCATCGACAACAACGACCCCGAAGTGGTGGCCGTCTTCGGCGGCGACCACATCTACAAGATGAACATCCGCCACATGGTCGACTTTCACCAGGACGTGGCCGCCGACGTGACGATCGCCGCCTACACCGTGCCCATCGAGGAGGCGAGCCGTTTCGGGGTCATCCAGGTGGACGAGCAGTGGCGCATCGTGGACTTTCAGGAGAAGCCGGAGCACCCCAAGCCCATTCCCGGCCGCCCCGGCGAGGCGCTGGTCTCGATGGGCAACTACCTGTTCGACAAGGAGCCGCTGGTCGAGCTGCTCGAGCGGGACGGTGTGGACCCCGAGTCGTCCCACGACTTCGGCAAGGACGTGCTACCCGCGGCGCTGGCGGGAGGGCTGCGGCTGTTCGCCTACGACTTCCAGAGCAACCCCATCCCCGGCGCCGAAGGCGCCAACACCTACTGGCGCGACGTGGGCACCCTCGACTCCTACTTCGAGGCCAACATGGACCTGGTCGCGGTGCTGCCGCAGTTCGACCTCTTCAACCCCGAGTGGCCCCTGCGCACGGCCAACCTCTTCAGCCCCCCGGCCAAGTTCGTGCACGAGACCGGCGAGCGGGTGGGGCAGGCCTTCAACAGCCTGCTCGCCGGCGGCGTGATCGTGAGCGGGGGGACGGTGCGCGAGTCCGTGCTCTTCCGCCGGGTGCGCGTCAACTCGTACAGCCTGGTGGAGAACGCGGTCCTCTTCGACGACGTCGAGGTGGGGCGCCACGCCAAGATCAAGAATGCGGTGATCGACAAGAACGTACGGGTACCCGAGGGCGTCGAGATCGGGTACGATTTGGAAACCGACCGCGACCGCGGCTTTACCGTGACCCCCGGCGGTGTGGTGGTGGTACCCAAGGGGTACCGGTTCGACCTATGAAGAAGAAAGACTTCGGACACGCGTTTCTCGCCTACACCCGGCTGAGTCCCGGGCAGGCGCTGCCGGGGAACGGGCAGCGGGTGCCCACGGCCAAGGTGTACGCCAGCCCGCTCGAGACCGTGGACCTGCCGGAGGCGCGCAAGAGCGGGGGGCCCCAGACCTGGCGGCTGATGGCGCAGCTGCAGGCACAGACGCCGGAGCTGGAACTGACGCTCACCCCCGGCGACCTGGCGCAGATGCTGCTGCCGCTGTCGGACCGCGACGGGCGGCGGGGTTACCTCTCGAGCGCCGGGGCCTACCCGGTCGAGGCCTACCTGGTGGTGCGGCGGGTGCAGGACACCTTCCCGGGCGTCTACCACTACGCGGTCAAGGCCCACCAGCTCGAGCAGATCGCCCCCTGCCCCGACTGGGCGGCCTGGGAGGCGGCCCTCGCCGACGCCGAGGGTGCCGGGCTTGCCGGCGTCTACCTGGTCCTCACCGCGGTGCCGGCGCGCAGCGTGGCGCGGCTGGGGCCGCGCGGCTACCGACAGGCCCTGCTGGAGGCGGGCAAGGCCGCGCACGCCGCCTTCACCGCGGCGGTGGCGCTGGGCCTCGCGGCCCGCGAGGCGGAGTGGTTCTACGACGAAAGCGTGGCCCAGGTGCTGGGGCTGCCCGAGGGCGAGTACCCGGTCGCGGTGGTCATCGTCGGACGCTGATGGAGGTCGCGGGCGTCTTCGCCTACGGCAGCCTGCTGCCGGGCGAGCGCTACCACGCGGTCGCCCGGCGCGCGGGTCTGCTGCGCCGCACCCCCGCCCGGCTCGAGGGGCACCGGCTCTACGCGCTGCCCGCCGGCTACCCGGCGGCGGTGCCGGGGGCGGGCGCGGTGGAAGGGGAGCTGTTCGAGTTTCGCGACCTCGAGGCGGCGCTGCGCGTCCTCGACCGCTTCGAGGCCGCGGACGGGCTCTACCGCCGGGTGGTGGTGCGCGTAAAAACGCCCGCCGGCGTGCGGCGGGCGTGGGCCTACCTGGCGGAGGCCGCGGCGGTGGCGCGCCGCGGCGGGGTGCCGTGGCCTAGCGGGCGCTGGCGGGGACGGCGCGCCTGAACGCGCGCGGGCGGCGGAGGAAGCGGGTCCAGCGGGAGCGCGGGTGGTAGGTGCGGCGGTAGGCCTCGAGCGCCTTCAGCCAGAGGGTGAGGCGGGCCGCCTGGGGGTGGCCGGCGGCCTGCAGCCGCGCGAGGGCCGCCTTGATCTCGCGCTCGAGCCGGTCGAGGCCGGCGCGCCCCTCGCGGTTGTCCACCTCGATGAGCAGGTTCAGCATGGCGGCGGGCAGGGCCTGGGGCGGGGTGCGGAAGAGGCGCTGGATTCTTTTCATCGTGAACAACCTCCCTGTGATTATGACTGTACCATAATGGTATGGTAAGCTGCAAGTATGGTGAGTGAATTACGTCTTGACCGTATCGCTGGCGCGCGGTACCCTAACGCTAAGGAGGTGCCATGAAGCTGGCCGAGCGGTTTCGTGAGTTGCGCAAGGAGCGGGGCTGGCGGCTGAAGGACGTGGCCGAGGCCACGGGCCTCTCGATCCCCTACCTCTCCGACCTGGAGCGCGACCGCACCAACCCCAGCCTGGAGACGCTGCGCACCCTCGCCGAGGCCTACGGGATGAGCGTGCACGACCTGATGGCCCCCGTCGACTTCTACGGCGAGCGCACGCCCGCCTCGCTGCCCCGGGGGCTGGCCGAGCTGCTCGAGGACCCGGTGCTGGGCGCGGAGATCACCCCCGACTGGGTGGAGACCCTCTCGCGCATCGAGCTGCGCGGCCGGCGGCCCGAGAACAAGCGCGACTGGTACGAGATCTACCTGCACCTGAGGCGCGTGCTCGAGGGCTAGACGGTGACGGCGGCGGAGACGCGGCGGCTGCGCGCGGCGCTGGAGGCGCGGGTGCTCGAGCGGGCGGCGGCCTTTCGTGAGCGGCACGCGCCGCTCACCCCCGACCGCATGGCCGCGGGCATCGGGTTCCGCTGGCGGGTCGCGGCGATCGCCGGGCGTGACGGCCTGCTCGACGCCGCGAGCGGCACGATCCTCGTCGCCGAGGGGCAGAGCCCCCGGCGCCAGCGGTTCACCCTGGCCCACGAGGTGATGCACCGGCTCATCGAAGAAGACGGCGAGCTGCTCTCCGACCTGCACGAGGCCTACGAGGGGGCGGCGCTGGAGCGGGCGCTGGAGCGGCTTTGCAACCTGGGGGCGGCGGAGATGCTGCTGCCGCGCGCCGAGGTGGCGCGGGCGCTGGCGGCCTCCGGCCCCAACCCCCGGCTCTTGTGGGAGCTGGCGGACCGCTTCGGCGTCAGCGAGCCGGCGGCCGCGGTGGCCGTGGTGGGGGCGCTGGGTCCGGGGTCGCTGGCGGCGGTCTTCGGCGGGCGTCCGCCCGCCGTCTACTTCGCCTTCGGCGCGGGCGCGCCCGCGCGGGGTGCGGTGCTGCCGGAGGACCACCCGCTCGCCGCGGTGCTGACCACCGGGCTGCCCCAGCGGGGGGCGCTCGAGCTGCCCGGCGGAGCGCGGGCCGAGCGGGCCTGGGCGCGGCCCTGGCGCGGCCGCGTCTACCTGCTGGCCACCGGGGTGGAGGCCGCGGGTGGCTGAGGCGCCGCGCCTGGTCGACGGTCTCAAGCCCCGGCCCGCGGAGGAGGTGCTGAACCGGCTCGTCTTCCGCCCGCTGGGGCACGGGGTGGTGCGGCTGCTCTGGCGCACGCCGCTGCGCCCCGAGCTGCTGGTGCTGGCCCACGGCCTGCTGGGGCTCTTGGCCGCGGGGATGGTCGCCTCCGGGCGCGACCTCGCCGCCGCCCTGCTTTTGCAGCTCGTCACCGTGCTCGACAACGCCGACGGGCAGCTGGCGCGGGCGCGGCGGCAGGTCAGCCTGCTGGGCCGCTACCTCGACAGCGAGGTGGACCTGCTCGTGCACGCGGCCCTCTTCGTTGCGCTCTACCTGCGCACCGGGGACGCGTTCGGGGCGATCTTCGGCTTCGCGGCGCTGACGCTGGTGCTCTCGCTCGACTACAACCTCGCGGCGCTCGCCGCCGGCGAGGCCGGTCCGGACGCGGCGCCGCGTCCGGGGCTGGAAGCGGTCCTGGCGCGCGTCTACGCCGCGGTCTTCGGCTGGCAGGACCGGGCGATCCGCGCCGCCGAGCGCGCCCTCCAGCGGCGGCTGGGGGTGAGCGACGCGGCCTGGTGGCCGCGGCCCTTTCTGGCCTTCTTCGCCAACCTGGGCCGGACGACCCAGTTCGCGGTTCTGGGGTTGCTGCTGGCGCTGGGGCGGCCCGGGGCCTACCTGGGGTTTCTGCAGCTCACGGTCTTGGCGCTGCTCCTGGTCTATGCTGTTCGCATATGGCACGCTATCCGATCCCCACGGTAGGCGCGCTGGTGCGCGGCCCGAGCGGGCGCGTGCTGCTGGTGCGCACCACCAAGTGGAAGGGGCTTTGGGGCGTTCCCGGGGGCAAGGTGGACTGGGGCGAGCGGCTCGAAGACGCGCTCTTGCGCGAGTTTCGCGAGGAGGTGGGGCTCGCGCTCGAGAACGTGGAGTGGGGGCTCTTCCAGGAGGCCATATTTCCGCCCGACTTCTACAAGCCCATGCACTTCCTGCTCTTCAACTACTTCGCCGAGAGCCCGACCGAGACGGTCACCCCCAACGAGGAGATCGCCGAGTGGGCCTGGGTGCCGCCCCGGGCGGCGCTCGACTACCCCCTCAACCGCTACACCACGCCCCTGGTCGCGCGCTACCTGGAGGTGAAGGGTGGCTAGGGCGGCGCTGGTGACGGGCGCGGCGCGCGGCATCGGCCGCGCGGTGGCGCTGGGCCTGGCCGCGCGCGGCTTCGACGTGGCCGTCCACTACCGCACGAGCCGCGAGGACGCGCGCGAAACCGCGCGCAGGGTTCGGCGGCTGGGGCGGCGGTCGCTGCTGGTGCGGGGCGACCTCACCGACCCCGAGGCGGCGCGGGCGGTGGTGGAGCGCGCGACCCGCGGTCTGGGCGGACTCGCCGCCCTGGTCAACAACGTGGGCGACTACCTCTACAAGCCGGTCGAGGAGGTGAGCCCCGCCGAGTGGCGCGCGGTCCTCGACTCGAACCTGAACACCGCCTTCTACGTCACCCAGGCGGCGCTGCCCCACCTGCGCGCGGGCGGCTGGGGGCGCGTCGTCTTCCTCGGCTACGCGGGGGCGGGCCAGAACGTGGCCAAGCCCCACCTCACCCCTTACTTCGTGGCCAAGACCGGCGTCGTCCTTTACGCCAAGGCGCTGGCGGCGCGGCTGGCACCCCACGGGGTGACCGTCAACGTGGTGGCCCCGGGGGTGGCCGAGAACTCGGTGACCCAGCCGTTGCGGGAGATCCCCATGGGTCGCGTGGCCTACCTGGAGGAGCTGGTGGACGCGGTAGGGTATTTCGTCAGCGAGTCGGCCGACTACGTGACCGGCCAGGTGCTCGAGGTCGCGGGCGGCTGGAACCTGTGAGGAGCGGTATGAAGAAACGCATCGAACTGGAAGACACGGGCATGACCTTCGAGACGGCCTACGACCTCGAGGCGATGAGCCGGCTGGCGCGCAGCTGGCTCGAGCAGATCGGCGAGGATCCCGACCGCGAGGGGCTGGTGGACACCCCGGGCCGGGTGGCCCGTGCCTGGGCCTTTCTTACCCGCGGCTACCAGCAGAGCCTCGAGGAGGTCATCAACGGCGCGATCTTCGAGGCCGAGGGTTCGGAGATGGTGGTGGTGAAGGGGATCGAGTTCTACTCGATGTGCGAGCACCACCTGCTGCCCTTCTTCGGCCAGGTACACATCGGCTACATCCCAGGCGGCAAGATCCTGGGGCTTTCCAAGTTCGCGCGGCTGGTGGACATGTACGCCCGGCGCCTGCAGCTGCAGGAGCGGCTGGCCACCCAGATCGCGGGGGCGCTCATGCAGGTGCTCGAGCCCCGCGGCGTGGGGGTCGTCGTCGAGGGGGCGCACCTGTGCATGATGATGCGCGGCGTGGAGAAGCAGCACTCCACCACCGTCACCTCGGCGATGCGCGGCGTCTTCCAGGAAGACCTCAAGACCCGCGAAGAGTTCCTGGCGTTGCTGCGCTCGCAGCCCTAGCGGCCCCGGCCTCAGGGCGCGGGGGGCGTCGGCAGCTCGCAGCCGGGCACCGCGGTGCTGGCCCCCGCGCCCGACGCGATCGTGACCGTGAACTCGGCGTCGCCCACGCCCTCGACGTGCAGCCGCACCGTGCCGCTCTGGGCGCCCGCCGGCACCATGAAGAACAGCGTGGCGGGGTCCTGGGCCTGGGTCAGCTCCACGCGTTCGGGCGCGAGCCCCGGTTCGGGCGGGAAGAGGAGGTAGTTGGGACCGTCGTCCCAGTCCGCCTGGGTGCCGAAGTTGTTCCCGGTCAACGCCATCCAGTCGCCGGCGCGCACCGGGCAGCCGGCCGTCACGTCGGGGACGGCCGAGAGCACCTTGAGCGCTCCGGTGGTGCGGATGCCGCCCGTCTGGGTGGAGCAGGCCGCCAGCACCAGCAGGGTGAAGAGCCCCAGCAGGGTCCGTAGTCCTTTTTTCATGGCCGTTCCTCCTTACCTTTCTCCCGTGCTTGCGGGAAGCACCGTGATTCGACTTTGCGAGAGCGTCTCGCCGTCCGCCACGACGTAGGCCGCGAAGGCGCCCGCCCGCTCGGGCGTCCACTCGGCGACCCAGCGGTAGCCGTCCTCGCTGGTGAACTCCACGCCGTCCCCTTCGCCGATCACCAGCCGCACCGAGGCCGCCCGGAAGAGGAGCGTCAGCTCGAGCCGCCGCGGCTGCCCCACCTGGAACTTCAAGGGGTCGAGCTCGTAGAGCGGCCGCCTGACGACCGTCGCCACGGCCACCGTGTCCACCACCTGCGCCGCCCGGGCCGCCCGCACCTTGAGCATCAGCGGCCCGGTGGGGGTGGACGGGGGCATGCGCACGCGCACCGTGTAGGTGCCGTTCTCCCGTCGTTCCATCGGGTAGCTGACGCCGTCGAGTTCCAGCCAGACCTGGTCGGGGTCGCCCTGGGCGAGGGCGCGCACCTCGAACTCGGCCCCCGCGGCGACGATGGGGGAGGGCAGGGTGGCGAAGACCGTCAGCTTCCCGGGGTTGTAGGTGGTGCGCACCTGCTTGGGTGGCGGCGCCGCGCCGAGGCGCAGCACCCGTTCGCTCTTCCCGGGCTGCAGCTCGACGCGGGTCGGGGGCGCGGTGGCCTGGAAGCGCGGGGGCAGCAGGTCGGGGTCGGGCTCCACCTGGTAGACGCCGGGAAGGAGTCCGGTGGCCAGGGCGCGCCCGCGCTCGTCGGTGCGGAAGCTGCGGGTGGAGGGCCCCACCAGGCGGACGCCGCCGTAGGGGATGCCCCGTTCGCCTTCGTCCTGGACGCCGTTGCGGTTGACATCGTGGAAGAGCACCAGGAGGACCTGGGTCGTCGGGGCGAGCGGAAGGTCGAGGCGGTAGCGCCGCCCCTCTTCGACGCGCAGCTCGGTGGGCCGGTAGAGGTCCAGGGTCGCGGGCAGACCTTCCAGCTGCGGCGTGTGCACGCCGGGACGGGCCTCCAGCGCGTAGCGGCCGCTTTCGTCGGTCTCGGCGCTGGCCCCGCCGAGGTGCACGGTCAGTCCGGGTACCGACGGCTCGCCCTCGTCTCGCAGGCCGTTGAGGTTGCGGTCGATGAAGGCGACACCGCGCACGAACCCCACCTTGCGCCCGCCGAAGGCGTTCACCACCGGCTCGGGCGTCGGGAACTGCCAGGTGAAGTTGTAACCCAGCTGCACGCTGAAGCGGTGCGTTAACGATTCCGCGCCCCGTCCGAGCCCGTCGGGGTCGCGGACGGCGTAGCCGACGAGGAGGCCGACGGGGCTGCCCATCAGGCTCTTCTGGGCCAGGTAGAAGCTCAAGCGGTCGTCCTCGCCGTGCTCGTAGTCGACCTCGCTGGCGAAGCCGGCGCCCCAGTACTGCTGCCAGCCGAACCCGACGGTCTCGCTGTAGGCGTCCGCGAGCTTCACCGCGTACTTCGCCCGCAGCACCGTGAGCGGCCAGGGCCGCCAGCGGACGCTCAGCTGGGCGCCGTAGCCGCGCGGCCCCACCAGGGTGTAGGTGCCGCTGCCGCTCAGCCCGAAGTTGCCGTAGCCCAGCCGGGCGCTGAGGGTGGCGGTCTGGTGCGTAGCCCCGTCCGCGGGGACGTAGCGCAGCTTGTAGCCCACGCTGAAGCTCGAGCGCACCCCGGCCAGGTTCGGGGGGCGGACGGCGAGGGAGGGGTTGAGGCTGAACTCGAAGGGTTGCCGCGCCGCCTGCTCGAGCGTCGTGGTGACGCGCAGCGAGGTGCGCGGGAGCGGGGTCGCGAAGACCGAGCTGCTGGCCTTCCAGCCCAGACCCTCGGGGCGCTGCTGCAGGTGGGCGGTCCCGCGCACCCCCAGCGGGTAGACGCTGCGGGTGCCCCCGGTAAGGGTCAGGGTGTAGAGGCCCAGCTGGGGGCTGGCCGAAAGCGACTGGAGCACGCTGAAACGCGTCCCCTGCCAGAGCAGGCCCTGGCGTGCGGTGCCGATCAGGGTGTAGCCGCCCGCGAGGATCCCGTTCAGCCGCCCCCCCAGCCGCAGGCTCAGCGACCGGTTGAGGACGCGGCTGTAGTCGACGCTGAAGCGGTCCTGGCGCGAGCCCTGCGCGGCCTCGACGCTGGCGTTGAGCTGCAGCTTCAGCGACCTGCGGGTGCTGACCGCGCTGACGGAGAAGCCGCCCGCGTCCAGGTCGTAGCGGCCGTTCAGCCCCACGCCGTAGCGCCAGCCCTCGGTCTTGAACCCCGTGCGCAGCCCCATCCCGGTGGTCGTCGCCGAAAACGCGGCGTCCCACCTGGGTCCTTTGAGCCCCAGCGCCAGGCCGGAGGGGGCCTCGGGCCACCAGCGGGGGCTCCGCCCCCCGAAGGCCGAGGTGCTGAGTGAGGTCTCCACGAAGTCGGAAAGCCGGCCGCTGAGGCTGGGCCTGACGCTGTAGCGGAAGACCGGCGGGGCGAACCGCCCCGCTTCGAGGGTGGTGCCCACGCCCACGCTGCCCGAGAGGCTGACGCGCAGCGTGGGGTCGGGGCCGCCCGCGCCGAGCGCGTAGGGGTCCAGCCAGCGGGTGGTCACCCGCACCTTGCGCTCCAGGCCGCCGAAGCCGGAGCGGGCGCGCACCCAGGTGATCATCGTGTAACCCGGCGACACCCGGCGGCCGTCGCCGATCTGCAGCGTGAGGACGGCCCTGCCCTCCTCGCCGGGGTCGAGCTCCAGGACGGTCGGCCGCAGGTAGGCCTCGCCGGTGTTGGCCTCGGCCTCGAGGGTGATCCGGTCGCGCAGGTTGCCGCGGTTGATCACGGTGATGCGGTAGGCGACGGGCTCGCCCATGCGGGCTTCCTGCTTGTCCTCGGGGTAGAGGATGAAGTCGGCTTTCGGAAGCACGGTGACGTCGGTGGCGGCTTCGGCGAGCAGGCGCTCGCCGTCCCAGATCCGCAGCTTCACCGGGTGCACGGATCCGGCCGGGGTGAGTTCGGGCACGCGCAACGTCACCGCCACCAGCGTCCTTTCGCCCAGGCGCAGCCTGCTGGGCAGCGGGAGGGCCGGCCAGCCTGCGGGCGCCACCACTTCCGGCCGCACCTCGCCTTCACCCGACAGGGTGAAGAGCAGGGTGGCGTACGCTCCGGGCCCGACCTGGGTTCCTGGGGCGGGCTGTATCGCGACGCCGCTGGCCCAGGCCGCCCCCAGCAGCAACAGGCAGGCGGCCCAATACCTCATGGTTAGGGTTCCCGGATGGCGCTGACCACCACGTTGACGGCGTAGTTGCCGGGTGGTTCGTTGCCCTTCAGCTCGAGGGCGAACTCGAGCTGAATCTCCTTCCAGCCTTCGGTCGCGCCCACGTCGGTGTAGAAGACCTGGGGCGCGCTGCTGCCGCGCAGCCAGGGGCCGTCGTTGACGCGGAAGAGGATCTGGTCCGAAGGGAGGATCCGGTTGCCGCTCTCGTCGAGCAGGTCGGGAATCTCGAGCAGCAGGCTCCAGACCCCGGGCTGGTTGACGAAGACCTGGACGGGCAGCACCCCGTCCTCAGGAGCTGTGGCCTTGTAACGCGCCGGGAAGCTGGGCGGCGGGTAGTTCTGCAGGTTCAGCTCGAAGCCGATCGTGGTCGTGGGCGTGCGCACCGAGATCACCTCGGGAATCACCGCCTGCACGAACCAGGTGGCCTGCGCGTAGCCGATCGGCGCCAGCAGGACGAGCAGGACCAGGATGTTTCGGACGGTACCTTTCATTTCGCCTCCATCAGGGGGAACCCTGTTGCGACTCGGGTTCCGACTGCGCGGCCGGAGCCGGTTTGACCAGGTCGAAGGGAAGGCTTACCACCGTCTGCCCCGCAACGTCCACGGTTTCGCTGCCGTAGTTGAGCACCGCGAGGATAACGTAGTCTCCTTTTTTGATGGGTCCGAAAAAATTGGCGCGCAGCACCCGGGTCGCCCCGGGCAGCACGACGGTACGGTCGATCTCGGCCTCGCCCACGACGTTGCCGCCGGCGTCGCGCACCTCGAGCCGGCCCGTCACCGCGTAGGCGCCGTTGCCGGTGTTGGCGTATTGAATGCCGATGGCGATCGGCTGGTCGGGTTCGTCGGGCGGCACCGCGACGATGCCCAGAATCTGGCCGTCCCACTCGATGGGGGGCACGTTGACATAGATCGTGTGGGCCACCCGGATCTTGAAGGTGGCGATGTTGGCGCCGGGCTGGGCGTTGGGGTCTTCTCCCTGGAGGAAGAGCACGCTCCAGTGGGTGCCCGCCGCGGCGTCCTCGGGTACCTTGATGGTGTAGCGGACGATTTTCTTTTCGTGGCCCGCAAGCATGAACTCGGCGGGCGAAAAGGTGATCCAGGGGCTCGCGCTTTCGGGCAGGCTGCCGGGGTCCAGGTAGACGGGCTGGCCGTCGGGCTGGTACATCCAGTCGCCCAACGAGACCCGCACCCGCGCCGGTTCGGCGCCGGGGTTGGCGATCAGGATGCTGGCGGACTTTTCCTCCCCGGGCCGGGCGGCGTAGATCGCGGCCGGCGGATCGATGGCCACCGCGGTCTGCGCCCGGGCGGGGAGGGCGATGCAGGCGGCGAGAGCAGTGAGCAGCGGTACGATCGCCCGTTTGCGCATGGTTGCCTCCGGAGTCAGGTAAGGTGGGGCGCTGGCCCCACCTTACCGCAAGGTACGTTACTGAGGGGTGCCGAACTGCACGTCGGCGGACTGCAGGGTGTAGGTCAGGTCGGCGCGGTTCTCGCCCCAACGGTCCGAGTTAATCTTCACGGCGACCACGACCAGGGTGTCGAGCCAGCTCTTGTTCTTGCAGCTTTCCGGAAGTTTGGGGTTGAGCACCTGGTCGCCGGTGGGCCCGAAGTTCAGGTTCTTCGGGATCAGGTGGCGGCTGGCGCCGTCGGGCAGGTCGTACAGCCCCGTCGCGCTGCCGAAGGTGGCGCAGGTGTTGCCCTGGATGTAGAGGTGTTCGATGCTCGGGTACTCATCGTCGAGGTCGTTGCGGTTGGCGGTCAGATCCCAGTAGCTCCAGTTCGAGAAGAGCTGCAGCACGAAGGTCTTGTAGCAGACGAAGTAGCCCTTGGAGCCCTCGATCAGCTCGCCGTCGTCGCCGATCTCGATGGGCGGGTAGGAGTCGACCACGCCGCCGCCGACGATGGCGATCTTGGGCCAGTCCCGCACCTCGTAGTAGGTGCCGCCCGGCAGCACCTGCGTCTGGTTCCAGAACTTATCGCCCAACTTGGTCGTATCGTCGGCGCCCTTGGCGTAGACGCAGGCGATGGTGGCATCCCCGGCGAGCGGGTCGCTGCTGTGGGGCCAGCCCTGGCCGTCGAGCGCGCTCAGGTCGAAGGTCAGGGTGGTGGTGTCCAGGTGCAGCGCCGTCGCCTGCGGCAGGATCAGCTTGACCGTTTGGTTCACGCTGGCGCTGTCGGCGCCCTTGTCCACGGCGTCGGGGCCTTCGCTGGTGGGCCCGATCACGGGCGTCTGGGCGAAGGCGAACGCCGCCACGGCAAATAGCGAAGCGAAAATCCACTTCTTGTTCATGCGGTCCTCCAATTCATAGTGCAGTCTTGACGAAGTCTAGGGGCCTGGGGCCTGAAGCCGGTCGTTTGCTCTAAGTTTCCTCACCTCCCTCTCTCTTGATGCTCACTCTAATGGCCGTCACACATTCGGCCGTTAAGTCGAGGTAAGCTGTAAGAGACAGAGCGAAGCGGCTTAGCGTTATGGGTTGGGTTAACGACCCCGGTCCACTTAACGCCGTATTAACGTTGCGATTAACGGTTGGTCCACGGGCATTCGGAGGGATTGTATGGCGCAAATTCAATCGGCTATCGCGCAACTTACCCTGTTCGGGACCGCGGGGCTGTACGTGGGCGGCAAGCGGGTTCCGCTGCGGAGTAAGTCCCTGGCCATCCTCTACTACCTGGCCATCGAGGGTCCGATCAGCCGCGCGGCCATGGCCGAGCTGCTCTGGGAACACTCCAGCGCGCGCCAGAACCTCAGAGTCGAGCTGCACGAACTGCGGCACACGCTTCGCAAGCTGGGCATCGTGGCCTTCGAGGACCGCCGCGATCCGCTGGTGCTGCCCCCGGGCATCGTCCTCGACACCACCCCGCGCACGGGTCAGATCCTGGAGGGTCTGGAACGCGTCTCCGACAGCTTTCGGGAATGGCTGGCGGGGTTGCGCGGACGCACCACCCAGGTCGACGAGCAGCCCGCCGAGCAGATCCACGCCCAGGCCTCGGAGCTGGCCCGCGAAATCGACCCGCCCTTCCTGCTGATCGTCAAGGGTAGCCCCCTCGCCGGCTTCAAGACCTTCGCGCTGCAGCTGGCGCGCGAGATGGGGCTGCCGTTCATCGAGGGCGTCGAGGGCAGCGCCACCGCGGTGCGCTACCTGCCGCTGCCGCAGACGGAGGCCCAGGTCAAGAAGGTGCTCAAGGACGACAAGTCGGTCTGGATCCTGCCCACCGCTCCCTTCGGCGAGGACCACAGCACCCTGCTCGAGCTGCGGGCCCAGTGGCCCGCCGACCGGGCGCGCTTCGTGACCCTGCAGCCGCTCTCGTGGCCGGCGGTCGTCGAGGGGCCCCTGCAGGACCTCCCCTTCGAGCGCGCGGCGGAGATCTACCTGCGCTCGGGCGGTGACGCCGCCCACCTCAAGCACCTGCTCGAGCTCTACCGCTCCGGTCAGGAGGAGCTGCCGCTGCCGCAGCAGGTGCGCGCCGCCTACCAGCGGGAGAGCCGCTTCCTCAGCTACCCCGCGCGTCTGGCGCTCGAGCGCCTCTCGGTGCACCCGGGCACGCTTTCCGACGGCCTGATCGAGGCGCTGGAGGCGCACGAACACCTGGACGAGCTGGAGCGGCGCGGCTGGCTCACCTACGACGACGAATGGTACTTCGCCAGCGAGCCCGCCCGGCGGGTGCTCTACCAGGCGCTCCAGCCGGGGAGGCGCGCCGAGTACCACCGGGCCGCGGCACGCTACTTCGCGGCGAAGGGGGACCTGATCGCGCGCTACCACCACGAGCTCGCGGCCGACCCGGAGCGCCGCTCCGTCGAGCCGCCCGAGAACCTCCCGCCCTGGGCGCGGGCGGTCTGGGGGCTCGAAAAGGGCGAGGACGGGGGCGCCGTGCGGGTCGAGGGACTCGAACCGCTCGAGGAGATCTTCTCCGAGCCCCCCGAGATGCGCGGTGACGGCTGGGGGGCGTACGGCAAGCGGTTCTACTTCGTCCGCAACGGCCCGCCGTACCGCGACAACGAGCTGGTCTTCCCGGGGGCCGACGAGCCGGTCCTCATCCGCATCAAGGGCCGGGGCTTCGTGGAAAACGTTCTGGGCATCGGGCTGGACGGCGAGCGGATGCCGCTGCGGCTCCAGGTGGGGCGGAGGCCGCTGGTGATCTTCGCGCCGGTCAGCCGCGAGGTAGCGCTGGAGGGCGTGACCCTGCTGCCGGTGCGCCGCTTCGAGGTCTGGGTCGTGGTGCCGCAGGGGCAGAAGCTGTGTTTCGCCAGCGCCGCCGAACGCGCGGTCGTGGAGTTCACCCTCGACGTCTACCGCGTGCGCGGCGCGGCGGAAGAGGCCGGTCTGGCGCGGGTCTCGGCCTAGAACTCGGCGTCGATCGCCCGCAGGCGCACCGCCCAGGTCGAGGTGCCGCTGTGGTGCTCGCCGACGAGGCGGGCCACGCAGGGATCGGCGATGCGGTCGGCCGCGTAGCGCGGGTGGTGCCGCCGCACCTGCCAGGCGCCGGTCAGCCCGGTGCGCAGGGGGTAAGGCTCCACCTCCGGCGTCCAGCGCTCGAAGAGCGCGGTGAAGATCCGCTCCCAGACGTTGTAAGGGCGCAGGCTCTTGCCGGCGTCGTGGATCAGGGCGGCGCGCACCGCGCAGTCGGGGGCGTCGGGCCAGCGCTCGAGCAGCCGCCTGGCCACGGCCACGTTGTGTTCGCGGTCGCGCACGTCCATGGCCCGGTAGAGCCCGGCTTCGTCGGGCGCGAGCCGCGCGAGGGCCCAGGCGTCGTCGGGGCGGCAGAGGGCGGGGAAGAAGCCCTTTGCGAGCCGGATCAGGCGCTTCCGGGTGACGAGCGCCATGCTAGTTCAGCCCCGCAAGCGCCTTGGCGCGGGTCAGGACTTCGTCGAACATGGCTGCGGTGAGCCGGCCGGTCTGGGTGTTCTGGCGGCTTACGTGGTAGCTGTCGAGCAGCACCCGCGCGTCCGGGAGGGTGTGTTCCGCGCCGTGGGCGAAGGGGAAGCGCGCCTTCACCTGGCCGTAGTGCTCGAGCAGGGCGTCGTGGGCCAGACGACCCAGCGCCAGGTAGACCCGAAGCTCGGGCAGCAGCGCGAGCTCGCGCTCGGTCCAGACGCTGCAGGCGGCGAACTCGGCGCGCGTGGGTTTGTTGCCGGGGGGCGCACAGCGCACCGCGGCGGTGATGTAAACCCCGTGGAGCTCGAGTCCGTCGCCGGGGTGTTCCGAGTGGGGTTGGCTGGCGAGCCCGGCCCGCCAGAGGGCGGGGTAGAGGAAGTCGCCCGAGGCGTCGCCGGTGAACATGCGCCCGGTGCGGTTGGACCCGTGCGCCCCCGGGGCCAAGCCGAAGATCAGCAGGCGCGCCCGCGGGTCGCCGAAGCCGGGCACCGGGCGGGCCCAGTAGCTCTCGCTCCGGTAGGCCCGCCGCTTCTTCCGGCCCACCTCCTCGCGCCAGGCCACCAGGCGCGGGCAGCGGTGGCAGCTGCGGAGTTCCGCGTAGAGATCGTCGAGCTCCTGGGTGGCGGGAGCCCTAGAGCGGGATGTTGCCATGCTTCTTCCAGGGGCGTTCCTCGTGCTTGTCTTCGAGCATGCGCAGGTGCCGGATCAGGTGCCGGCGCGTCTGCTCGGGGGGGATCACGTCGTCGATGTAGCCCCGCCCCGCGGCGATCCAGGGGTTGTCGAAGCGTTCCTTGTACTCCTTGATCTTCTCGGCGCGGGTGGCCTCGGGGTTGGGGCTTTGCTGGATCTCGCGGCGGAAGACGATGTTGGCTGCGCCCTCGGCCCCCATCACGGCCACCGCCGCGGTGGGCCAGGCGAGCACCACGTCGGCCCCCATGTCGCGCGAGTTCATGGCCAGGTAGGCGCCGCCGTAGGCCTTGCGGGTGATCAGCGTGATCTTGGGCACCGTGGCCTCGGCGTAGGCGTAGAGCATCTTGGCGCCGTGGCGGATGATGCCGCCGTGCTCCTGGGCCACCCCTGGGAGGAAGCCGGTCACGTCCACGAAGGTCACGAGGGGCAGGTTGAAGGCGTCCATCGTGCGGATGAAGCGCGCGGCCTTGTCGGCGGCGTCGATGTCGAGCGCGCCCGCCATGAAGCGGGGGTTGTTGGCCACGACCCCCACCGGCTGCCCGCCCAGCCGCGCCAGGCCCACGATGATGTTGCGCGCCCAGGTGGGGTGGATCTCGAGGAAGTCGCCCTCGTCGACGAGGGTGCGGATGACCTCGTGCATGTTGTAGGGGCGGCGCGGGTCGGGGTTGACCATGTCGAGCAGCTCCGGCGCGGTACGGTCTTCCGGGTCGTCGGTGGGCCTAAGCGGCGGCTTTTCCCTGGCCGATGAAGGGAGGAAGCTCAGGATCTTGCGGATGAGTTCCAGCACTTCCTCTTCGTTTTCGCCCTCCAGGTGCGCGACGCCGCTCTTCTTCGCGTGCACGTCCGCCCCGCCCAGCTCCTCGAAGCTCACCTCTTCGCGGGTCACGGTCTTGATGACCTCGGGACCGGTGATGAACATGTAGCTCGAGCCCCGGCTCATAAGCACGAAGTCGGTGATCGCCGGGCTGTAGACCGCGCCGCCGGCGCAGGGGCCCAGGATCGCCGAGATCTGGGGCACCACCCCCGAGTAGACGGCGTTGCGGTAGAAGACCTCGCCATAGCCCGAAAGGCTGTCCACGCCCTCCTGGATGCGGGCGCCGGCCGAGTCGTTGAGCCCCACGATGGGCGCGCCCACCTTGACGGCCATGTCCATGGCCTGAGCGATCTTGCGGCCGTGCATCTTACCCAGCGAGCCACCCAGCACCGTGAAGTCCTGGCTGAAGACGAAGACGGTGCGGTCGTCGATGGTGCCGTAGCCGGTGACCACGCCCTCGCCGGGGGCCTGCACGCCCTTCATCATCTCGCTGTCCAGGTGCTCCACGAAGGTGCCCAGCTCGACGAAGCTGCCCGGGTCGAGCAGCTTCTCGATGCGTTCGCGCGCGGTCAGCTTGCCCTGACGGTGCTGCTTTTCGATGCGCTCGGGGCCGCCGCCTTCCTGGACCTGTTTGCGGCGCTCCTCCAGCTCGGCGATGAGTTCTTCCATCCAGGCGCGGGTGTTGTCGGCCATAACGTTTTCATGATACCCACCCCGCGTGGGTTAGGGCTCGACGACCTCGATACCGTCCGCGGGGAACCTTGCGTCGAAGGTATACAGTCTTTGTGCTTCGTTGCTCCGGGCCAGAGCCCAAAGCAGAGCGTCGGCATACGCGACCCGTTTGGAGGGTCGGCTTAACAGCAGCCCCAGGATGGCTTCTTCCTTGGGTAGGTCCAGCAGGTGCAGGTTTTTCTTTTGTAGAAACTCAATGAGCGTGTCCACCACATGGGCTCTCGATATTTCGTAGGCCTTTTCGAGGACGAAAGCCGTCTCCACCAGGACGATGCTGTGCAGGGCGAGAGGATCGGGACCGTCCAAGAGCACGGCGGCGCGTTCGGCCAGTTCGGGAACGTCACCGGTCAGGTAACGCACGACCACGCTGGTGTCCACCAAAGGCGGGGAGCTCATTCCCGGTCCGTCCAGGCCTGCTCGCGCGCGCGTTGCAATTCCGTATCGCTGAGCGGTCTCCGGATCTTGCCGGCCAGGCGTCCCTTGAGCGAGTGTTCGTGCTGCGGTGGAAAGAAATAGACTTCCAGGTGGTCGCCCACAAGGCGCTGCACGGCGATCCAGCCCGGCCGCACGCCCAAGCGCTCGCGGGCTTCCTTGGCGATGACCACCTGCCCCTTGGGTCCTACCTTATAGGCCATAGTCTTACCTCATATCCATAATACTACATAGGACGGCTAAGTTAAAACCCACCTGGGTATGCCGGGTGGGATGGCCTGAAGCTGCAGCTAGGCCCCCTTGAGCTTCTTCGCCTCTTCGCTCATCCGGCCGTGTGGGTACGCCGGCGGACAGGTGCGCCGGAGGCCTTGGCTGCAGGCGCAGGAATCCCGGAATACGGCTCGTTCGCGGCCGCTGGATTGGCCTACCGATGGAAGACCGGGGACGAGGACCGGGGAGCCGGTGCCTTGGTTTGCTGCGAAGCGTCATAAAAGGGATACAATCTGAGTATGTGTGCCTAGCGGGACCGGGTGCAGTGTGCGCCGGAGGGCCACCGGAACGGGGGAAGGCCATTGACTGCGGTAAATCTGATCTTCGACCTGCTGCTCTTATCCGCCCTCGTGCTGTACGCCTGTTACTGGCTGCTGCTTTGGAGGTTGCTGGCGGGTCGGCCTTTTCCCGTTGAGTGGGTGAGCCAGTACGCGAACGTGATGCTTGTTGTGGCGCTCGTTCCGGTCTTTGTAGCCGACTTCGCGCTCGGTGCGTACCGCGACCACGCCATGGTCCCCAGCGCCATACTGCTCTACCTGATGTTTGCGAGCGCGCTCGCCCCTGCGTACCGCCTGACCCTCGCTTCCGCTTCGGGGCCTTCCCAAACCACGAACCTCAAGTACCTGTTGACCTACGGGGTCTTGTTCACGCTGGTGCTGGCGCTCGCCGCGTTCAGGCCGGAGCTGTGGTACCGAACCAACTGGACGCACGTCGTTCTGACCTTGCTGTTGTTACCGTTTTACTACGTCGTCTTATTTTCCGATTACCGCTCGAGAACGGCACCGCAATAGCGAGGACGCGCTTCCCGGTTCTTAGCGTGGGCGGAGGCCGCCGGTGCGGGCGCGGTACGCACCCTGGCGAGGACGCTCGAAATCCAACGTGCTGCGCACGAAAACCCAGGCCGCCGCTCGGAGCCCGAGCGGCGGCCTGGTTCAGGGGGAATCAAGCCCCCTTGAGCTTCTTCACCTCTTCGATCATCGCCGGTAGCACCTGATGCACGTCGCCGACGACGCCGTAGTCGGTTTCCTTGAAGATGGGGGCGTCGGGGTCCTTGTTGACGGCCACGACCACCTTGGACTTGTTCATGCCCGCCTGGTGCTGCACCGCGCCCGAAACGGCGAGGGCGAAGTAGACGTTGGGTTGCACCGTCTTGCCCGTCTGCCCCACTTGCTCGGCGTAGGGGCGCCAGCCGGCGTCGATGACCGCGCGGGTCGCGCCCACCGCACCGCCCAGCAGGTCGGCGAACTCTTCGATCATCTGGAAGGCCTCGGCGCTGCCCATGCCGCGACCGCCGGTGACGACGACCTCGGCCTCGGTGAGCGAGACCTTGCCGCCGGTCTCGACGATCTTTTCGAGGACCTCCACTTTCTTTTCCAACTCGCCCAGCTCCACCGCCAGCGGCTCCACCGTACCCGCCCCGGCGGGCTCGGCCAGGGGCGTGGTGTTGGGTTTGACGCTGATCACCGCGGGCAGGGAGCCGGCCTGCTTTTCCAGCACGCGGTTGAGGAAGCTGTACTTGGTGGCGTAGACCTTCTCGCCCTCCGCCCAGCTGTCGAGGGTGTCCTCGAGCAGTGCGGCGTCCATCTTGACCGCCAGCCGCGCGGTCCAGCTGCGGCCGGTGCGGCTGGCGGGGGCCACGACCACCCTGGCCCCGGCGGCCTCGGCAGCGGCGTGGGCGGCCTTCGCCCACTTCTCGGCGGTGTAGGTTTCCCAGTCGGGGCCGCTCACCACGTAGACCTTGCTCACGTAGTCCTTGGCCTTCTCGGCCACGCCCTCGGCGCCGAAGCCGACCACCAGGCCCGCCACCTCGCCGCCCAGGGCTTCGGCCAGCTTGCGCGCGCGGCTCACGCCCTCGAGCGCGCCCTTGCGCAGTTCGTTACCGTCGTGATCCATTACCACGAGAATCATCGTCGCCTCCTAGAGCACCTTGGCTTCTTCGTGCAGCAGCTTGATGAGCTCGGCGGCGGCCGCGGCGGGCTCCTTGGTGCCGTCGATGATCTTGCCCTTACGCTCGAGCTCCATGATGGTCTGCTCAAGGATCTCGACCTTGCTGCCGCTCACGCCCAGCTCGGCGGCGTCGATCTTCTTGATCTCCTTCTTCTTGGCCTTCATGATGCCGGGCAGCGTCGGGTAACGCGGCTCGTTGAGGCCCTGCTGGGTGGTGAAGACCGCCGGCAGCGCCACCCGCACCACCTCGGCCCCCTCGTCCAGGTCGTGGGTGGCCTTGGCGTGGCCGTCCTCGAGTTCGAAGGCGGTGGTCCAGGTCACGCTCGGCCAGCCCAGCGCCTCGGCCACCGCGGCCCCCAGGGCCTGGCTGTCCCAGTCGGCCTGCTGACCGCCGGTGAAGACCGCGTCCGGGGCCTCCTCGGCCAGGACCTTGGCGAGCGCGCCCGCCTGGGTCACCGGGTCCACGTAGCCCTCGGCGGTGACGAGGACGCCGCGGTTCGCGCCCATGGCCAGCGCGGTGCGCATGGCCTCCTCGGTGCGCTCGGGGCCGAAGGCCACCACCACGGCCTCGCCGCCGTGGGCCTCCTTTAGTCGGATGATCTGCTCGACGGCGTACTCGTCCATCTGGTCGAGGATCAGGGTGGCCCCCTCGAGGTTCACCCTGCCGCCGTCCACCTTGATCTTCGATTCCCCGTCGGGAACCTGCCGGATGATCGCCACGTACTTCATACCGCCTCCTTATCTGAGCGCCTTGAGGATGCTGCGCGCGATGATGATGCGCTGGATCTCGTTGGTGCCCTCGTAGATCTGGTTGAGCTTGACGTCGCGCAGGAGCTTTTCCACCGGGAAGTCGTTCACGTAGCCGTAGCCGCCGTGGATCTGGATGGCCTGGTTGGCGGCCTCGAAGGCGACCTCGCTGGCGTAGGCTTTGGCGATGGCGCTGGCGCTGATGTGCTCGGGGTCGCCGCGGTCGGCCAGCCAGGCGGCGTAGTAGGTGTACATCCGCGCCGTTTCCAGGCCCATCTTCATCTCGGCCAGCTTGAACTGGATGGCCTGGAAGTCGGCGATGGGGCGGCCGAAGGCTTCGCGCTCGAGCGCGTACCTGGCCGACTCGTCGAGTGCCCTGCGGGCCACGCCCACGCTGCCGGCGGCCACCGGGATGCGCGTCTTGTCGAGGGTGAGCATGGCGATCTTGAACCCCTCGCCCTCCTCGCCCAAACGGTTTTCCACCGGGACCCGCACCCCGTCGTAGACGATCTCGTAGGTGGGGGCGGCGCGCTGGCCCATCTTGCCGTGGATCTTGTTGAAACTCACCCCCTCGCGGTCGTTCTCGACCACGATGGCGATCACGCCCTTGTGCCGCAGCGAGGGGTCGAAGGTGGCGAAGACCACGTTGAAGTCGGCTTCCTTGGCGTTGGAGATCCACATCTTGGTGCCGGTGATCACGTACTCGTCGCCCTCGCGCACGATGCGGGTGCGCAGCGCCGCGGCGTCGGAGCCGTTGCCGGGCTCGCTAAGGGCGAAGGCCGCCAGCGAGGGCCGCTCGGTGAGCGGACTTAAAAAGCGCTTCTTCTGCTCCTCGGTTCCGGCGATGAGGATGGGGGTGATGCCCAGCTCCGAGGCCATGGGGATGGTGTAGAAGCCCATGTCGGCCCAGCCCAGCTCCTCGCCGATGATCACTTCTTCGACCAGACCCAGGCCCAGGCCGCCGGCCTCCTCGGGCACGCTGATGTTGAGCAGGCCGATCTCGTAGAGCTGCTCCACCAGTTCCCAGGGCACCTGTTCGTTCTGGTCGTACTCGGCCGCCCGCGGGGCCACCTGCTCGCGCGCGAAGCGGCGCGCCAGTTGCTGAAGCTGTTTTTGTTCGTCGGTCAGCGAGAAATCGAGCGCCACGAAGCCACCTCCAGACCGCCGGCCACCCCGAGGGGGCCCTCTCCTTTGACCCAGTCTAAATATTTTGGCCGGGCCCTGCAAGCCGGCGCGTGTTCATCGTATCACGCCACTACCGGCGAAAAAGCGTTATATATCCCGGGGTAGCATGGACGAAAGGAGGTTCCATGAAGACCATCATCGAGCCGTTTCGGATCAAGACGGTCGAACCCATCAAGATGACCACGCCCGAAGAGCGTCAAGGCCTCATCGAGCGGGTCGGTTTCAACCTGTTCAAGCTGCCCGCCGAAGACGTGATCATCGACCTGCTCACCGACTCGGGCACCAGCGCCATGTCGGCCGCCCAGTGGGGAGCACTGATGCAGGGCGACGAATCCTACGCCGGCGCGCGCAGCTGGTACCGTTTCGAGCGCGCCGTCAAGGAGATCTTCGGCTTCGAGCACGTCATCCCCACCCACCAGGGGCGCGCGGCCGAGCGCATTCTCTTCAGCGTGCTCGTGAGTCCCGGTCACGTGGTGCCCAGCAACACCCACTTCGACACCACCCGGGCGAACATCGAGTTCGCCGGCGGCCGTGCGGTGGACCTGCCCTCGCCCGAGGCCGCGGACCCGGCCTCGCGCGCCCCCTTCAAGGGCGACATGGACGTCCGGGCGCTCGAGGCCCTGATCGCCGAGGTGGGACCCGAGCGCATCCCGGTGATCATGCTGACGGTCACCAACAACTCGGGCGGCGGCCAGCCGGTGAGCATGGCCAACATCAAGGCGGTCTCGCGCATCGCCCGTACCCACGGAATTCCCTTCTACATCGACGCCTGCCGCTTCGCCGAGAACGCCTGGTTCATCAAGCAACGCGAACCGGGTTACGCCGACAAGACCCCTCGCGAGATCGCGCGCGAGATGTTCTCCTACGCCGACGGCGCCACCATGTCGGCCAAGAAGGACGCCTTCGCCAACATCGGAGGCTTTTTGGTCACCAACGACGGCGACCTGGCCGCCCAGGAGCGCGACCTGCTCATTCTTACCGAGGGCTTTCCCACCTACGGCGGCCTCGCCGGCCGCGACCTGGAGGCGATTGCCGTTGGGCTCGACGAGGTGCTGGAAGAGGACTACCTGAACTACCGCATCGTTTCCACCGCCTACGTGGCGAACAAACTGGACGAGGCGGGGGTGCCGGTGATGCTGCCGGCCGGCGGGCACGCGGTCTACCTGGACGCGCGCCGTTTCCTACCGCACGTGCCGCCCCTCGCCTACCCCGGGCAAGCGCTTTCGGTGGAGCTCTACGTCGAGGGCGGGGTGCGTGGCGTGGAGATCGGCACCGTGATGTTCGGCAAAGACCCCCACACCGGCGAGGAAAAACCGGCTCACTGGGACCTGGTGCGCCTGGCCATTCCCCGCCGCGTATACACCCAGAGCCACATGGACTATGTGGTGGAGGCGGTGGCGCAGGTCTACGAGCGGCGCGAGGAGATCGGCGGCATGCGGATCGTGCGCGAACCCCGCTTCCTGCGGCACTTCTCGGCCGAGTTCGCGTGGGCGTGAGAAGGAGGTGGTGGGGTAGGCGGTGGGTTGGCCGCGGATCGGCCTCGAACGTCCAGCAGCTACATCGCCCACAACCCCCACCCAACCCTCCCCCAGGGGAGGGCTTTTTCTACCAGGCGGCCGATGATCCATCCTCGGCGTCCGCCTCGTCGTGAAAGAAAGGTCTTTTTGACAGATTGGCTTTGAGCCAGCCAAGGCGTTTTCACAAGCCCCAGCCCACAGGCCACAGGCTACTAGCTACAAGCTACAAGCTACAAGCTACAAGCTTTTTACCTCCCCCTCGCGGGAGGTGGCGGCGAAGCCCGTCGGAGGGATCCGGGCCCATGCCGGCGGCGAGGCCGGGACGGCGTCGCCCAATAAGCCCCAAGTTGCGGAGGGGCCGCGAACGCTCCCCCTTACCGAAGGGTCACCAGGTCATGGTGCGGTTGCCGTCGTGGCCTTGCCGATGGGGGTGCGTGTTTCTTCCTACGAAACCTGACGGCCCGGGTACCGCCCGTGGGGACGCCCGTCACCCCGGCTCGTGATACATTGACCTTAGGCGCCCTGGGCGCCCACAACGCAGCTCCTTCGGGGCAGGGTGAAATTCCCGACCGGCGGTGAAAGCCCGCGAAGCCCGGCGCAAAGCGCGGGGCCCGACCCGGTGGAATTCCGGGGCCGACGGTGAAAGTCCGGATGGGAGGAGGAGGTGAAGGGCCTTCGGGCCCGGGTATGGTCTGGAGCCATCAACCCAAAATTCATCGTGCGTCCTGGAGGTCGCAACCTTGAGCTTTAGCGACCTCGACCGCCGTTTCATGCAGCGGGCGCTGGCGCTGGCCGAGCGGGCGCGCGGCCACACGCACCCCAACCCCATCGTGGGCGCGGTGGTGGTGAAGGACGGCCGCATCGTGGGCGAGGGGTTTCACCCGCGCGCCGGCGAGCCCCACGCCGAGGTCTTCGCCCTGCGCCGGGCGGGAGCGGCAGCCCGAGGGGGGACGGTCTACGTCACACTCGAGCCCTGCGACCACCACGGCCGCACGCCGCCGTGCTCGCTGGCGCTGCTTGAGTCGGGGGTGGCGCGCGTCGTCTACGCCGCGTCCGACCCCGGCGAGAAGAGCGGCGGAGGCGCCGAGCGGCTGCGCCGCGGGGGCGTGCGGGTGGAGGCGGGCCTGTTGGAAGAAGAGGCCAGCGCCCAGAACCGCCCCTTCTTTCACGCGGCGCGCCACGGCCGACCCTTCGTGCTCTGGAAGGCGGCGCTCACCCTCGACGGCCGGGTGGCCGCGAGCGGCCGGGGCGGCGAGGCCGTTTCGAACGAGCTCAGCCGCCGCGTCGCCCACGGTTACCGCCAAGCTTGCGCGGCGGTCGCGGTGGGCGTGGGCACGGTGCTCGCTGACGACCCGGCGCTCACGGTGCGCGAGCCCGACTTTCGCGCTTTCCCCGCGATGATCGAGCCGCCCGAGTTGCGCGACCCGCTCAAGGTGGTCTTCGACGCCGGGGCGCGAACGCCGCCCGCGGCCCGGCTCTTTGCCCCGGGCCCGCGGGGCGAGCCGGCGAGGGTGCTGGTCTTTGTCGGCAAGGACGCCGACGCGGGCCGGGTGCGGGCACTCGAGGCCGCCGGCGCCGAGGTGGCCAGGCTGCCGGCGGGCGAGGGCGGCCTGAGCGTGGCGGCAGCACTCGATGAACTCTATAGGCGCGGCGTGGATTCGCTGCTCCTCGAAGGCGGGCCCCGGCTCGCGGGATCCTTCGTGCGGGCGGGGCGGGTGGACCGGGCGGCCTTCTTCGTGGCCCCGCGCCTGCTGGGCGAGGGGCGCGGATTGATCGAAGGTTTTACTTTCGGCTCCATGCCGAAGGCGGCGCGTTTTCTGCCCGAGCGCTCGGAGGTGCTGGAAGGCGACCTCTGGCTCGAGGGCCGTTTGGAGGTGGACTAGTGTTTACGGGAATCGTGGAAGAGGTGGGCCGGGTGGCGCGGGTGGAGCCCAAAGGCGGCAACCTGCGCGTCTGGATCGAGGCCGGGCGGGTGCTCGAGGGCACCAAGGTGGGCGACTCGATCGCCACCAGCGGCGCCTGCCTGACCGTGGTCGAGCTCTCGGAAAGCGGATTCGCGGTCGAGCTGGCCCAGGAGACGGTGAAGCGCACCGCGCCGCGCTGGCGTCCGGGGGCGCGGGTCAACCTGGAACGGGCCACCCGCGTGGGCGACCGGCTCGACGGCCACCTGGTCACCGGTCACGTGGACGGCGTGGGCCGGGTGACGCGCTTCGACCGCCGCCCCGGCGCCCACGACCTTTACGTAGAGGCTCCGCCCGATCTGGCCCGCTACGTCGCCCCCAAGGGCTCGATCACCATCGACGGCGTTTCGCTGACCGTGGTGGGCGTGCGGGATCGGGTCTTCTCGGTGACCCTGATCCCCCACACCCTGCAGGTGACCACCCTGGGCGAGCTTAGTGCGGGCGACGCCGTCAACCTGGAGATTGACCTGATTGCCCGCTACGTCGAACGGCTGCTGGAGGCGAGAACGTGATTCACCCCATCGAAGCGATCATCGAGGACCTGCAAAACGGCAAGCCCGTGATCATGGTGGACGACGAGGGGCGTGAGAACGAGGGCGACCTCATCTTCCCGGCCCAGTTCGCCACCAAGAGCCTGGTCAACTTCGCGGTCAAGGAGGCGCGGGGGCTGCTCTGCGTGGCCCTGACCCCCGAGCGGGCCCAGACGCTGGAGCTGCCGCCCATGGAAAAGCGCAACACCGACCCGCACGGCACCGCCTTCACCGTGAGCGTGGACGCCGCGAGCAGCACCACCGGCATCTCGGCGGCCGAGCGGGCGGCCACGATCCGGCTTTTGGCCAAGCCCGGCACGACTCCGGCCGACCTGCGCCGTCCCGGTCACGTCTTCCCGCTGGTGGCCCGCGAGGGCGGGGTGCTCAGGCGCGCCGGCCACACCGAGGCCACCGTCGACCTCCTGCGCCTGGCGGGTCTGGAGCCGGTCGGGGCGCTGATCGAGATCATGAAGGAAGACGGCGAGATGGCGCGGCTGCCCGAGCTGGAGGCCTTTGCCGAGCGCCACGGGCTCAAGATCGGCACGATCGAGAGCCTGATCCGCTACCGGCTCGAGCGCGGCGACGGCTTCGTGACCCGCGAGGCCGAGGCCATGCTGCCCACCGAGTTCGGCGAGTTTCGCATCATCGGTTACCGCAACCGGATCACCGGTGAAGAGCACGCAGCCCTGGTGATGGGCGAGCTCGCCCCCGAGGAACCCGTGCTGGTGCGGATGCACTCCGAGTGCCTGACCGGCGACGCTCTGCACAGCCTGCGCTGCGACTGCGGCTTCCAGCGCGACCTGGCCATGAAGCGCATCGCCGAGGAGGGGCGCGGGGTGCTCGTCTACCTGCGCCAGGAAGGGCGCGGCATCGGCCTGGTCAACAAGATCAAGGCCTACCACCTGCAGGACAGCGGCCTGGACACGGTCGAGGCCAACCTGGCGCTGGGCTTCCCGCCCGACCTGCGCGACTACGGCGTGGGGGCCCAGATCCTCTACGATCTGGGCGTGCGCAAGCTACGGCTCTTGACCAACAACCCCCGCAAGATCCGGGCGATGGGCGGCTACGGGCTCGAGGTGGTCGAGCGGGTGCCGCTCAGGAGCGGCGACAACGAGCACAACGCGCGCTACCTGAAGGTCAAGCAGGAAAAGCTGGGGCATTGGATGGATTAGGGGTTGGGATGTGGGATGTGGGAGGCAGAAACCCAATGCCTTGTGCGTGGTACGTAGTGCGTGGTGCGTGATGAAGGAGGAGAGATGAAGGAAATCAAGGGAAGCCTGAGCGCCAAAGGGGTCAAGCTGGTGCTGGTGACGAGCCGTTTCAACGAGTTCATCACCAAGCAGTTGCTCGAGGGCGCGGTGGACGCCTACGAGCGTTTGGGAGGCGATCCGGACGACCTGACCGTGGTCTGGGTTCCGGGGGCGCTCGAGGTACCGCTGGTGGCCAAGAAGTATGCGGAAAAGAACGACGTGGACGCGGTGGTGGCGCTGGGTTGCGTGATCCGTGGGGCCACCTACCACTTCGAGATCGTGGCGAACCAGTCGGCCAGCGGCCTGATGAAGGCCAGTCTCGATACCGGTAAGCCCATCATCAACGGCATCCTGACCACCGACACCATCGAGCAGGCCACCGAGCGTGCCGGCACCAAGGCGGGCAACAAGGGGGCCGATGCGGTGATGGCCGCGGTGGAGCTGGCGTCGCTGCCATAATGGACGAAATGGACGAATGACCTACCTCCGGTACCTGCCCCACCTCGCCTTCTTCTATCTGGTGTGGCGGGTCTGGGACTACCCTTACTTCATCTACACCGAGCCCCCTTTGTGGGTGGCCGCCGGCGGTCTCGCGGCGTTGCTCTATTGGGGGCGAAAGGTGCCCGCAGTGGGTTGGTTGTGGCGGGGTTGGGGGCTCCTCACCTGGAGCCTGGCGCCCGGAAACACGCTCGTCGCGAGCCTCTGGGAACTACCGATTCTCGCAGCTCTTGCTGTGGGCCGCTGGCGATGAGGGCTGGTTGCGTTCAACCTTTTCCTGCTCCTCGTGGGGCTCTTCACCACGCTTTCGCTTTTTCACTACGGCCTGGTCCAATACTTCTCAAGGTCGGCGCACTACCTTCTGGGAGAGCAAGCGCTGTGGCTCGTTCCGCTCGCCTTCTACTGGATGCTCACCAAGCCACGCTTTCGCTGGGCTGCCGGCCTGCTGGCCGTGCTGGCCGTCTATGCCGTGCTGATGTCGGGCGCGCGCGCGGCGTACCTGCCCCTGACCCTCCTCTTACCCGCGCTGGTGTTCTTCGCCGCCAGGGCAGGGACAAAACCCCTGAGGGCGCTCGGCTCCATCGCGCTCGTCTTCCTGCTCGTGGCCGGCATCGATGCAGCGGTGCCCGGGCACCCGGTGCAAACCGCTCACCTTTACAAAAGCGAAGTAACCCGCCGCGATGCGGGTAATCTGGACGAAGGAATAGGAAACATCGGCTCTCGCATCACCATGTGGAAACTAGCGGTGCACATGGTAACGTTGCGGCCGCTGGGCACCGGCAACGGCAGCTACGCCCAGGTCTTCGAAGGGTTCATGGACATGCCCGAGTTCGACGGGGTGTGGTCGCGCAGCCCGCACAACTACCTGCTCGAGACCTTGGCTACGGGGGGATGGCCGCGGTTCTTCCTGCTCCTCGTTCTGCTCTGGCCCATCGTTCGCGGTTTCTTCACGGACGACTGGACCTGGGCGCTGGCGGCGGCGGCTATGTGGACGACGCTGCTTTTCGACGTGACCGGCTTCATTCCCGGCTTCCTGATCCTGGCGTTTCTGACCCTTGGTCCGCTATTACCGGAAGCCAAACCGGCGCCTTCGTGGGTTTGGGGTTTGGGGCTGGCGGCGGGTGTCGCCCTCGCTACCTGGTGGTATCTACCCTGTACGGGGCTCGAGTGCGCCATCAAGCGCTACAAAGGGTTTCCCGGGCGCGTCGAGGACGTCTTGAAAGCTCACCCTGATCGAGCAAATAGCCTACTTACCAAAGCTGAGGAACTGTATCCCGAATCGCCGTGGCCGTTGCTGGTGCGCATCCGGAATGCTACGAGCGTTAGTGAAAAGAAGGAAGCCCCGGAACGTTTAGATCAAAAGTATCCTTACGCAAATGCCCATTATTTCCGAGCCCTTATTCGAATATATGCGGAGTCTGGTGATACAAAGACGGCACAAAACTGGCTACGTCTCGCTCGACTCCATTTCCTGCGAAGCCTTTTTGCCGACCCCCAGAAACCGCCGGAAAGCACAAAACCGTAATACAGATATATATTACTGTTTACTAACCAAAGTGCAGTTTATTTGTTTTAAGTTATTTAATATCTACAACTACGCTTTTTGCTTGCCGCAATGCAATTTTAAGTCACTCATGATATCTGCCAAGTAGGAGAAGATGCCTTCTAAAGGTCTTTTGTTCTTCTTTTGCGGCTCGTTCTAATTAGTCGCTTCATTGACCGCTTGACCGAATAGGAACACCCCCTGCACTAGACCAGCGCAGGGGGTGCGATGTACGATACCGAAGAAGGGGCTTACGGGTAGGTGTACGAATCTTCGTGACGGCCGGTCACGGAAACCGTGGGGTTGCCGCTGCCGTCATCCTCGACCGTGCAGGCGGTAATGATGTTGCCGGGATCGGGAACGCTGTAGCTACCCGCGGTGTAACCACCGGTGCAGTCATCGGTTTCAACAACTGAGTTGTCAGGATCTTCCGCCACGTAGGCGAAGGCAGCCTTGTACACGTTCTGGCCGTAGGCCGCAGCCGCACGCTTGTCGGCCTGGACGCGAGCCTGGAGCAGGTTGGGGATCAGCACGGCGGCCAGGATGCCGATGATCGCGATGACGATCAGCAGCTCGATCAGGGTGAAGCCTTTGGTCTTGTTCTTGCGCATTCTCTTCCCTCCTACGTTTCCCGCCGATGAGGTATTCATATGCGGCGGGGTCCTGCGGTAGTGCATCATAGAACCTTGAGCCTTGGGCCGATAAGAGAGGCTTGCCTGTGGTCGATCACGTCTGCCTCTAGAAACCAGATTAGCCTTCCCGCTGTGGCCGTGCTACCCCCATATGGGGGTAACGGCTTTGGGGGGTAGAGTCGAAGCAGGGTCGTGCAAAGAAAGTCGGCCGAAGATCGGGTAGAACACCGATCCCTAAACCAATGGACCAAGGTTTACGGGTCCGGGGCGATCCGACCTTTGCGGTTCGGTGCACAATGAATGGGTATGGGCTACGTCTACATGCTGCTCGCCGCGGCCAGCTGGGCGCTGATCGGCCCGGTTTCGCGCTTGGCGCTGGATTCCGGGATCGCCCCCGTGGAGGTGGCGTTTTGGCGGGCTTTGTTCGGTGGCGCGTTGTTCGCCGCGCATGCGCTGGCGCGCCGGTTGCCCCGCCCCCGGGGACGCGGCCTGGGAGGCGCCGTGCTCTTTGGGGTGCTGGGCGTGGCCTTGTTCTACCTGAGCTACCAGTACGCCGTGGCCTACGGGGGTGCGGCGCTGGCCGCGGTGCTGCTCTACACCGCTCCGGCGTGGGTGGTGCTGGGCAGCCGCGTTTTTCTGGGGCAGCCGATCCGGGCGTACGGCGCAGGTTTGGTGGGCCTGACCCTGCTGGGGGTGACGCTGCTCGCCTGGCCCCTGGACGGCTGGGCCTTCAACGCAGCCGGCGTGGCGTGGGGGTTGGTGTCGGGGCTGACCTACGCGGGGTACTACGTTTACGGCAAACTGCAGTTCGCGCGTTTCCACCCCGTGGCGCTGCTCGCCGTGGCGCTGCCGGTCGGGGCGCTGGTGCTGCTGCCCTGGGTCGAGTTTTCGCACAAGGACGCTGCGGTGTGGGCGGCGCTCATCGTCCTCTCGGTGGTCTCGACCTACCTTGCCTACCTCTTCTATGGGCTGGGGCTGCGGCGGCTCGAGGCCACGCGCGCGTCGCTCGTCGCCACCTTGGAGCCCGTGCTGGCGTCGTGGCTCGCTTTCGTCTGGTGGGGTGAGCGGTTTTCGCTTCTCGGCTACCTGGGAGCGGCGCTGGTGGTGCTGGCGGTCGCGGGCACCGCGTTGGAACCGTGGCTCAGTCGGCGTAGACCCGCGAAGCGGTGACCGGAAGGAACGGCACCCACTCCTCGGGAACCTCGCGCAGCTCGAAGGTGATCCAGGCCAGATAGCCGGGGGCCGAGGGTTTGCGGAGCAGGGGCATGCCGGCTTCCTCGGGGGTGCGGTCGCCCTTGCGGGTGTTGCAGGCGTGGCAGGCGGCCACCAGGTTCTCCCACGCGTCGCGGCCGCCGCGGCTGCGCGGAAGCACGTGATCGATGGTCAGGTGGTTCGAGCGCTTCCCGCAGTACTGGCAGGTGAATCCGTCGCGGCGCAGCACGTTGCGCCGGTTAAGAGCAAGCCGCCCCAGGGGGCGGCGGATCATGCGGCGCAGGCGGATCACCGAGGGGACCGGCACCCGACGGCTGGGGGTGCGCAAGAAGTGCTGGCTTAGGGTGACGGCGTCGGCGGTTTCGTTCTGCACGAGGATGACGCCGCGGCGTATCGTGGTCAACCCCAAGGGCTCGTAACCGGCGTTGAGCACCAGGATGCGCGGCGCGTTCAGGTTCATCTTGCGTCTATCTTAATCGTTTTCCGGGGGCTCCTGCCCGGCGGTGGGTTCGAAGCGCTTCAGGTACCACCAGCCCGCAAACAACAGCAACAGGTACGCCCCCGAAGCCCAGGGGGAGTGCGACACGAAGAGGTAGAGCGCCGGGACGGCCAGGAAGGCCACGGCCCAGCGCTGCCCGGCGAGCCAGCCGCGCACGGCCAGCATGAAGCTCAGGAGCATCAAGAGCCCGGCGAAGAAGGGGTCCATGGGCTTTAGCCTACCAACTCGAAGCGTACGGGGGTTTCCGGGAGCGCGCGGACCCGTCCCAGGCGCTCCAGGTGCACCAGGTGGGCCAGGGTTTCGGCCCAGGCGAAGCGGCGCTGGGCGGTGCTGAGGCCTTCCTGGGGGAAGAGCTCGAGCGAAAGCTCCCAGGCGGTCCTGGGGCCTTGTGCGAGCCGTTCGAGCAGGAACGCGAGGCGCTGTTCGTGATGGCGTTCGATCTCGCGGGTGCGGGCGGCCACGTCCTCGATTACCGGGCCGTAGTGCCCCACCAGGGCCCGTACGGGCTCGAGCTCCCGGATCTCTGCCAGCGAGTTCAGGAAATCGCCCAGCGGGTCGGGCCGGCTACCCACCCACTTGCCCACGTTGGGGGTGATGCGGTCCAGGATCGCGTCGCCGGCGATCAGCGTTCCGTCGTCGCGCAAGAGCACCAGGTGCCCGTCGGCGTGCCCCGGCGTCCAGTGGACGGTGAAGCGCTGGCCGGCCAACCGAACCTCCTCGCCGTCCCGGAGGGGGCGGGGGTTCAGGGGCGGGCGGATGCGCCGGCGCGTGGCTTCCATGACCTCGCGCAGGTCGGCGATGAAGGCTTCGGGCATCCCGTGTTCGCGGAAGTGGGCGGTCGACTGCTCGAGCCAGGGTTCGAAACGGCTCCACCAGGCGTGGTCGCGTTCGATGGCCACGTCGAGCATGTAGACCGGCACCCCCTGCGCTTCGAACCAGCCCGCCAGACCGTAGTGGTCGGGGTGATGATGGGTCAGGACGACCGCGTCCAGGTCGTCCGGGCGCGCGCCGTGGTCGGCCAGCCCCCGTTCGATGGCGCGGCGGGCGTCGGGGAGGTCCAGCGCGGTGTCCACCAGCACGAGCCCGTCGCCTTCGATCAAGACCAGGTTGACGAACTTCATGGGGTAGGGGATGGGTACCGGGATGGGGTGCAGGCCGTCCAGAGCGAGGTCCATGCCATCATTTTAGACCCGGTCAAAGCGTTGAGGCGGCGGCGAAAATGTGATAGAATCACAATGCGTAGGTTCGTTGCGGGTATCAAGGGGGCGATCCTGGGTTCGACGGGGGCCCTTGAAGGTGAGGCTGCGAGCCGAGGTGCCGGAGGCCTCGTAAAACACCGGCAACGCCAATAACTGGCAACGATAACTACGCTCTGGCGGCTTAACCCCGCCACGTCCCTGTCAAGCCCGGCCGGTGGCTCGGGCAGCGGACGACACTAAAGCCGGCTAGCCGAGGGCGAGGCTCCGTAACCCGAGGCGAAGCTCCACGGAGCTGGGTCCTGTCCGCCCGTCCGCGGGCCAAGGCAGGACCGAGAACCTGAAACGCGGACTACGCTCGTAGACGCCCACTGGATAGGCTCTCGGACGCGGGTTCGAGTCCCGCCGCCTCCACCAGATCGCCGGCCCGCCCCTCGGGGCGGGTTCTTCTTTTTGGGACCGGCGACCTGACGCCGCCCCTCTAGAATGCGGATATGAAACCGACCCGGGGGAACGCGATGGGGCTGTGGGAGGCCGTGGCCATGGCCGTGGGCACCATGATCGGCGCCAGCATCTTCACCATGCTGGGCCTGGGGGCCAAGATCGCCGGACCCAACCTGCCGCTCGTCTTCGTCCTCAGCGGCTTGCTCGCCCTCTTCGTGGCCTACTCCTACGCCCACCTGGGTAAACGTTACGTCTCCAACGCCGGTCCCATCGAGTTCATCGTCCGCGGCGTCGGCGATTCGGTGGTCACCGGAGCGCTGGCCATCCTCTTCTGGTTCAGCTTCGTCGTTTCCATCGCGCTCTTCGCCAAGGGCTTCGCGGGTTACTTTTTGCCCCTGGTGCATCTGCCCGTGGCCGGGCTGGCCCAGGGATGGGTCGAAGCCGGGGTGGTGGCCGCGTTCACCGCGCTCAACTTCTTCGGCTCCAAGGCCGTGGGCCGTGCCGAGTTCTGGATCGTGCTGATCAAGCTTTCGGTGCTGGGCGTCTTCGTGGTTCTGGGAATCTGGACCGTCCACCCCGAGTGGGTCACCCCGCGCTTCGACCCGGAACACCTGCGGGGCACGCTCTACGGCGCGGCCATCTTCTTTCTCTCCTACATGGGCTTTGGCCTCGTCACCAACGCCTCGGAGAACCTGGAGAACCCGGAGGTGAACGTACCGCGGGCCATCTACCTGAGCATCCTCATCGTCAGCGTCGTTTACATCTCGGTGGCCCTGGTGGCCGTGGGCAACGTGGCCCTACCTGAGCTGTTGAAGGCCGAGGAGTACGCGCTGGCCGAGGCGGCCAAGCCGTTTCTGGGCGCTTTCGGTTACGTGCTGGTCTCGCTGGGGGCCCTGTTCTCCATCAGCTCCGCGCTCAACGCCACCCTCTACGGCGGGGCCAACATCGCCTACGCGCTGGCGCGGCAGGGGGAGCTGCCGGCGGCCTTCGAGCGCAAGGTCTGGTTCAGCGCCACCGAAGGGCTGTACGCGACCGCGGTCCTGGGGTTGCTGTTCGCCCTCGCCTTCGACCTTTCGGGTATCGCCGGCATAACCAGCTCGGTGATGATCATGATCTACCTGTTCGTCTTCGTCGCCCACTATCGCCTGTTGCGGGCCGGCCAGGCCGACGGGCGGTCCTGGTTCGTGGTGCTTTCCTTTGTGGTGGTGGCTTCGGTTTTCCTGATGCTGCAGGTCTACCAGTGGAACCAGGGGCGCGCCGCCTTCTGGGCCACCTTCGCGGCCTTCGGGCTGGCGCTGGTGTTCGAGGCCGCCTACCGGGGGTTGACGCGCCGGGCCATTCGGAGGCGCGGTCCGGACGCTTAGGCTTCCGCCGCCTCCCCGGCCGGACCCGGCACGTCCCCGCGGCAACGGAGGTGGGGCGGTCAAAGCGTCTCGAGCGCCGTCTGCACCTCCGTCGTCACCTCGGGTCCGGTTTCGTGCAAAAAGACGTCGATCTCGCTGCGAAGGCCGAAGCGGCCCTCCAGGTAGACGCCGGGTTCCACCGTGAAGGCCAGCCCGGGAAGGAGCGGGCGGGTGTCGTGGCTCTCGAAGTCGTCCAGGTGGGTGCCGCTGCCGTGGGGCGCGGTCCGGCCCAGGTGGTGGCCGGTGCGGTGGAGGACGTACGCGCCGTAGCCGCGTGACTCCAGCACTTCTCTGGCGGCCCGGTCGGCCTCCCAGCCGGCGGGCCTGCGGCCGGCGGCGAAGGCCTCGCGGATCAGCGCCACCGCGCGGTCGCGCGCGGCCGCGACCGCCTCCCAGGCCTCGCGGACCTCCGGCGCGACCCGCCAGCCGGCCATCCAGGTGATGTCGGCGTAGACCCCTTCGGGTTCGCGCGCCCAGAGGTCGAGGAGGACGACGTCGCCGGGCTGCAGCACGGCCTCGCTTCCGGGCTGTGGGGCGTAGTGGGGGCGGGCGGCGTTCGCGCCGAAGGCCACGATGGGCGGGTGGTCGTAGGTCACGCCGCGTTCAGCGAAGACGTTCAGCATGACCCGCTGCACCTCCAGCTCGCGCGGCGGGTCGTCCGGCAACCGTGAGCGCAGGAACGCCAAAGCGGCGTCGCGGGCCGCGTGCAGCACGGCGGCGGCGCGGCGGTGGGCGGCCAGGTCGGCCGCCGTCCAGGTCTGCAGGTGCAGCAGCGGCCGCGCCGCGCTCACGACCTCCACCCCCAGGGCCCGCACCCGCTCGACGAAGCCGGCGTCGACGCGGGAGAGGTAGGGGATGCGCGCACCGGGCTGGTAGTCGAGGGCGGCGCGGGTTACCCCCTCGAGCAGGCGCTCGAGCCCGCGGTCGAACTCCTGCCAGCGGGCGTAGGGGAGGCGCGCTCCCGGCAGGTGGTCGAAGCGCTCGAGCTCGAGGCGGTGGGCGAGCAGCCGCGGCTCCCCCGTGGCCGGGACCAGGTAGGCGAAGCGCCGGGTCAGGTGCTCTCCGGTCAGCTCCAGGGCCTCCAGCGCCAGCGGGTTCGAAGCGCCAAAGCTGTAGAAGAGCCAGGCGGGCAGCCCCGCCGCGGCGAGGGCCTGACGTAGAATCTGCGTGTCCATGAAACCAGCATAGGCCGAAGCGTTCTTTATTGCGTTTCCAGCGGCGCTCCGTATAATAAAAGCGGTGAAACCATCGCCATGGATACGGGGTCGAACCCCCCGGAAAGGAGGAGTATGAAGCGAATTCTTCTTACTCTAGGGCTTGTAGCTGCAGCGGGTCTGGCGTTCGCCGGGCCGAGGGACAACAGTCTGGTGGTCGGTGCTTCGCAGGAGCCGCGCGTGCTCGGCGACGCCTGGGCCTTCGTGAGCAGCGCCGCCATCGCCAGCGAGATCGAGAACTTCCTCTGGGCGGGGCTCGAGTACATCGACATCGACGGCAACGACCAGCCCTACCTAGCCACCGAGGTGCCCACCACCGAGAACGGGCGCGTCAAGGTGACCGACCTGGGCGAGGGCAAGAAGCGCATCGACATCCACTACACCCTGCGCGACGACATCTTCTGGTCCGACGGCGTTCCCATCACCTCGGCCGACGTGGCCTTCTTCTACGAAGTGGGCAAGTACCCCGGCGCTCCGGTGCAGGACCCCTCGTACTGGAACCGGGTGAAGCTTTCGGTGCAGGACGACCGCAACTTTACGGTCAGCTTCGAGCCCGCCTACTTCTACGACCTCGTGGGCTCGGCGATCGGCATCGCTCCCGCGCACGTCATGAAGGGCGAGTGGGAGAAGACCAAGGCCGAGATCGCCAAGCTCGACCCCGAGAAGGACGCGGCCAAGATCACCGAGCTCTTCCAGGGCTTCGTCTCCAAGTTCGCCACGCCCAACGCGCTCAACAAGGGCAGCATGGTCTACTCGGGCCCCTTCGTCCTCAAGAAGTGGGTGCCGGGCAGCAGCCTCGAGATGGTGCGCAACCCCAAGTTCTTCATCACCCCTCCGGGCGGCGCGGACAAGTACGTGCAGAAGGTCACCTACCGCTTCATCGGTGACACCAACGCCCTGCTCGTGGCCATCCTGGGCGGCGGCATCGACGCCACCTCCTCGGTCGCGCTCACCTTCGACCAGGCGCGCGCCCCAGCTGGTGCGCCGCGCCGAGGGCCGCTTCGACATCTGGGCGGTTCCGGGCGTGATCTGGGAACACGCCGAGGTCAACAAGTTCGGCAACGTTCAGGAAGTCAAGGACCTGATGCTCGAAAACCCCAAGACCCGTCAGGCGATCCTCTACGCCATGAACCGTCAGGGTCTGGTGGACGCCTTCTTCGACGGTCTGCAGCCGGTGGCCGACACCTGGGTCCACTTCGCCGACCCCAACGCCAACCCCAACGTCAAGAAGTACCCCTACGACCCCGAGAAGGCCAAGCAGCTGCTGGCCGAGCTGGGTTGGAAGGACCTCGACGGCGACGGCTACCTCGAGCGCAAGACCGACGACGGCCGCACCGTCAAGTTCGAGATCGAGTACGTGACCACCGCGGGCAACCGCATCCGCGAGCGTACCCAGGTCTTCTTCCAGAACGACCTCAAGAAGGTCGGCATCAAGGTCAAGATCAACAACGCCCCCTCCTCGGTCGTCTTCTCCAACGACTTCTTCTCCAAGGCCTACGACGGTAGCTGGAAGGGTCTCTTCGAGTTCGCCTGGCTCTTCGGCATCGTCGACGACGCCGGCGTCTTCACCTGCAAGGACTACATCACCGGCGAGACCTACGTGCCCACGCCCGAGAACAACTACTCCGGCGTGAACTTCGGCTGGTGCAACGAGGAGTTCGACCAGCTGCGCGCCAAGGCGATGATCGAGTTCGACGCCGCCAAGCGCAAGCAGTACTGGCAGAAGATGCAGGAGATCTGGGCCGAAGAGCTGCCCGCCCTGCCCTTCTACTGGCGCTCCAACCCGCTGGTGGTCAAGAAGGGCCTCGTCAACTTCGTCTCCAGCACCTACTTCGGCAGCTTCGGCTACCCCACCACCAACGCCTGGCTGATCGGCTGGGCCGAAAACGGGGCGCAGCAGGTCTTCGATCAGGCCAAGTACGGCATCAGCGCTTTGGAGCAGTAACCTTTGCATTCCATCGTGGCCGCGCCGACGGCGCGGCCACGAATTTCTGAAGCAAAACAAGGGAAGAGGAGAATCTTCACATGATCGCGTACACCCTCAGGCGTCTTCTGCAGATGATCCCGCTGCTCTTTTTTGTTTCCCTGGCCATCTACACCCTGGTGGCCCTGCAGCCCGGCGATCCGCTCGAAGGCCTGATCTTTCAGAACCCCCACCTGACCCAGGAGGACATCGCCAAGCTCAAGGCCGCCTACGGCCTCGACCAGCCGATCCACATCCGTTACTTCAAGTGGCTGGGGCGCGCGCTCCAGGGCGACCTAGGGCTTTCGCGCACCTACGCGCAGCCCGCGGCCCAGTTCATCTACGGCCGCATGCAGAACACCCTGCTGCTCACCGGCCTCTCGTTCTTGCTGGCGCTGGCGGTCGCCATACCCGTGGGCGTCTTCTCGGCGGTGCGGCAGTATTCCATCGCCGACTACGTGGTGACCTTCTTCTCGTTCGTCGGCTACTCCACCCCCGTCTTCTGGCTCGGCATCATGCTGATGCTGCTCTTCGCGGTCTGGCTGCCCGAGCGGCTGGGCCGTTTCGAGCCCATCTTTCCGGCGGGCGGGTTCGTCTCGCCGGGAATGAGCCCCGACACCGTGGGCTGGTGGGCCTACCTCAAGGACCGCGCCTGGTACCTGGTCCTGCCCGTCTTCACCCTCTCGGTGCTCTCGATGGCCGGCTGGACCCGGTTCACCCGCTCCTCGATGCTCGAGGTACTGCAGCAGGACTACATCCGCACCGCGCGCTCCAAGGGGCTCGCCGAGCGGGTCGTGATCTACAAGCACGCGCTGCGCAACGCCCTGATCCCGATCGTCACCCTCGTGGGCCTGGCCATCCCCGGCCTGTTCAGCGGCGCGGTGATCACCGAGACGATCTTCTCCTGGCCCGGCATGGGGCGCGCGCTCTTCGACTCGCTGCTCGAGAAGGATTACAACGTGGCCATGGCGGCACTCGTCTTCCTGGCCTTCCTGACGGCGCTGTTCAACCTTCTGGCGGACCTGGCGTACGCGGTGGTGGACCCCCGCATCCGCTACAACTAGGAGGCGACTGTGGCAAGCAACGTGAACGTGAAGCAGATCGAACGCGGGGAGTCCACCTGGCATTTGGCCTGGCGCCGTTTCCGCAAGCACCGGATGGCCCAGGTCTCGATGATCGTCATCGTGATCCTGGTCGCGGCCAGCCTGGCCGCGCCGCTGCTGGTCTCGCTGGGGTGGATCCCCGATCCCAACGAGCAGCCCTCGGGGGCCAACCTCAAGGCCTTCTACTTCCTTCCGCCCGGCTCCCCGGGGCACCTCCTCGGCACCGACGAACTGGGCCGCGACGTCTTCTCGCGCATCCTCTTCGGCGGCCGCATCTCGCTGCTGGTCGGTTTTTCGGTCGCGATCGTGAGCGTCATCATCGGCACCATCATCGGCGCGCTCGCGGGCTTCTTCTCGGGGCGCCCCTTCGACTTCTACGCCGGGCCCTTCTCCCGGCGGCTGCGCGAGATCGTGGCCGAGGGCAGCCTGGCCGCCTTCGGCCTGGCGCTGGCGCTCGGGTTCGCGGGGCTGGGTCTGCTGGTCTCGCTCGCGGCCGCGGGGCAGACCGGCGGCTTCTGGCTCGCCGCCCTGCTGGTCGCGCTGGGGGTGCTGGCGCTCAACCTCTTCGGCGTCTTCGGGGCCCACCTGAGCCGCATGACCTGGACGGTGCTGAGCTGGGGCCTCCTGGGCGGCACGGCCTGGCTGATCTGGGACATCACCCGTACCCTGGCGTTGCCCGCGATCGGCGAGGGCGGCCTCAACGGCGCGCTTTCGACCGCCGGCCTGGTGATCGGCAGCGCCGCCGCGCTGGTGCTGGTGGTCTGGGGCCTGGTCGGTCAGCTCAAGCTGGACCTGGACATCGTGATCAGCCGGCTGATCGACTTCATGCTTTCGATCCCCACGCTGCCGCTCTTGCTGGTGCTCTCCGCCTTCCTGAACGACTCGCGCTCGCCGCTGGGGCGGCTGGCGCAGGGGGTGTTCGGGGAGTCGGCCTCGGTCTTCATCATCATCAGCATCCTGATCATCTTCGGCTGGATCACCTCGGCCCGCCTGGTGCGCGGCCAGATCCTGAGCTTGCGCGAACAGGAGTTCTCGATGGCCGCCTACGCCCTGGGCGCGAGCGAGCCGCGCATCATGTTCCGCCACCTGGTGCCCAACACCCTGGCCCCGATCATCGTCGACGCCACCCTGGCCGTGGGTACGGCCATCCTGGTGGAGGCGGCGCTCTCCTTCCTCGGTTTCGGCATCCAGCCGCCGGTGCCCACCTGGGGCAACATGCTCACCGGGGCGCAGGACTTCATCTTCTACGCCCCCCACTTGGCCATCTACCCGGGCTTGATGATCCTGATCACGGTGCTGGCCTTCAACTACATGGGCGACGGCCTGCGCGACGCGCTCGACCCGCGGAGCCAGCTCTGAGGTGATCTGCGGCCCGTGGACGGGAGTTTCCCGTCCGCGGGCCTTTCTGCCGGCGCCGCCGTATGCTGGGGGCATGTGGATCTACGGTCGCAATCCGGTGCTCGAGGCCGCGCGCGAAGGCGGGGTGCGCCGGGTGCTGGTGGCCCGCGGCGTCGAGCGCAAATTTCTGAAGAAGCTCGAGGCCGCCGGGATTTCCTACGAGCTGGTGCCGCGCATCGAGCTGGACCAGCTCGTGCGCACGACCCACCACCAGGGCATCGTGGCCGAGATCGAGGAGATCCGGCTCGCGGGGCCCGACGCCCCCCTGCGCCTGGCCCGCGAGCGCGGTGAGCTGCCGCTGCTGGTGCTGCTCGACGGCATCACCGATCCGCGCAACTACGGCGCGATCCTGCGCAGCGCCGAGGCGCTGGGGGCGCACGGGGTGGTGAGCGAGACGCGGCGCAGCGCCCCCCTCTCGCCGGTGGCCGTCAAGGCCTCGGCGGGCGCGGCGCGGCACCTGCCGGTGGTGCAGGTGCCCAACCTACCGCGCTACATCGAGGAGCTCAAGGAGGCGGGCGTCTGGGTCTACGGCCTCGCCGGCGAAGGCGAGGTGGCGCTCGAGGCGGCCGACTACGACCGGCCGCTGGCCTGGGTGATCGGCTCGGAGGGCTCGGGCCTGCGCCGGTTGGTGCGCGACCGCTGCGACCAGCTGGTGCACATCGCCCTGCGCGGGCGTACCCCCAGCCTGAACGCCGCGGTGGCCGCGGGGATCGCCGTCCACTGGGCCCTGGCGGCCCGGCGCGGGTAGGATGAAGGTATGAACGTCGTCAAGACCGCTTCGCGGCTCATCCGCGCCGAAAGCCCTTCGGGCGGCGAGGCCCCGGCCGCGCGGGTGCTGATGGAAGAGGCCGAGGCCCTGGGCTTCCGGCCCCGGCTCGACGACGCCGGTAACGTCGAGTTCACCCTCGGTGAGGGCCCCTTCGAGGTGCTGCTCACCGGCCACATGGACGTGGTGCCGGCGGGCGAGGCGGACGCCTGGCCCCACCCGCCCTACGGGGGCGAGGTGGTGGAGGGCGAGTTGTGGGGCCGCGGGGCGGTGGACATGAAGGGGGCGCTCGCGGCCATGCTGGGGGCGATGGCCGACCTGGCGGCGGATCCGCCGCCAGGGCGGGTGCGCTACCTAGCCGTGGTGCAGGAGGAGGTGGGCGGCCTCGGCAGCCGCTTCGCCGCCGAGCGGCTCCGCGCCGACGCGGCGATCCTGGGGGAGCCCTCGAACAACCGCCTGATGCGCGGACACCGTGGCCGCATCGAGGTCTGGGCCGACTACGAGGGGCGGCTGGCGCACGCCGCCCGGCCCGAGCTGGGCCACAACCCGCTGCCCGACCTGGGGCGTTTCCTGGCCGCGCTCGAGGCCTTCGAGACCGCCGAGCACCCCGAGCTGGGCCCCGCCAGCTGCACCCCCACCTACGTGGAAAGCCGGCCCCGGGCCACCAACGTGGTGCCGGGCCTGGCGCAGGTCTGCGTGGACTACCGCTTCGTGCCCGGCGAGGACCCGGAGGCGATCCTCGAGCGGATGCGGCTGATCGCGGGCGACGCCTCCGTCTACGTGCCCGAGGCCGAGCGCGCCAGCGGCGAGGTGACGATGCGCTACCCCATGGTCTTCCCGCCGCACCTGGTGCCGGCGGACCACCCGCTTTTGCAGGCGGCGCTGGCGGAGCTGAAGCAGCCCGAGGCGGGCATCTGGTGGTTCACCACCGACGCGCCCTACCTGGCCGCGAGCGGAGCGGTGGTGCTGGGGCTGGGCCCCGGCGACCCCGAACTGGCCCACACCACCCGCGAGCGCGTGCCCGCGTCCGAGCTGGAGCGCGCCCGGACGCTGTACGTGCGCCTCGTGCGCCGGCTCCTGGAGGTGCTGCATGGAAAAGCCTAGGACCAAGCGGATCGGGGGGCGGGTCTACGCCTTCCTGCTCTACGGCGAGCGCCCCATCGTCGACGGCTTCGCCGCCGAGCTGCGCCAGGCCGGCATTCCTGCCGAGATCGAGCGGCCGCCGGTGGAGCTCGAGGGGCTCTTGCCCACGATGAGCCCGACCTCGCTGTGGGTGCCCGAGGATCAGCTCGAGCACGCCCGCCGGCTGCTGCGCCTGGAGGACGGGGAAGCGTGAAGAAGCGCCACGCCGGCATCGACTACGTAATGCTGCTCGAGTGCGAGCCGGTGCTCGCCGAGCCGATGGTGCGGCGCCTGCGCGAGGCGGGCATCGCCGCGCGCGTCTTCGGCCCCTACGCCGACTTCGCCGGCATCCTTCCCGAAGCCACCGGCCCCGTGGGGGTCTGGGTGCCCGCAGCGGCCGAGGCCGAGGCACGCGCCCTGCTGGAGGACGCGGGTGGCGACGCTCGGGATTGACCTGGGAGGCACCAAGATCGCCCTGGGGGTGCTCGAGGGCGGGCGCCTGATCCAGCGCAGCCGCATCACGACCCCCCGGGAGGGCGCGGAGGCGGTGCTGCAGGCGATGATCGCGGCGGCCAGCGAGCTGCTGGCCGAGGCCGGGGTGCCGGTGGCGGCGGTGGGGGTGGGCACCCCGGGCCCCATCGACTACGCGCGCGGCGTCGTCGTCTTTGCGCCCAACATCGCACGGTTCCGCGACGTTCCCCTGCGCTCGCGGCTCGAGGAGGCGCTGGAGCGGCCGGTCGTCATCGAGAACGACGCCAACGCCGCGGCGCTGGCCGAGCACCACCTGGGCGCGGCCCGGGGGGCCGGGAGCTCGTTCTTCGTGACCGTCTCCACCGGCATCGGCAGCGGTCTGGTGGCGGACGGCCGCGTCTGGCGCGGCGCCTACGGACAGGCGGGCGAGTTCGGCCACCTTACCGTCCTCCCCGGCGGCCCGGTCTGCGGCTGCGGCAACCAGGGCTGCCTGGAGGCGGTGGCGAGCGGGCGGGCGCTGGCGCGCGACGCCGCCTACGCCTACGCCGAGTCGCTGGACACGCCCGCTTTGTTCGCGCGCTGGCGCGCCGGCGAGGCCAAGGCCGCGCGCATCGTCGAGGCCGCCGCGGACTACCTGGGCCAGGCGCTGGCCGGGGTCCAGAAGCTGTGGGATCCGGAGGTCGTCGTCATCGGCGGCGGGGTGGCCGTCGGCGGGGGCGAGGTCTGGCTCGAGCGCGTGCGGCGAGCCTTCGAGCGCCACGCGGCGGGGTGGCGCACCGCGCCGCTCCTGCCCGCGCGTCTGGGCGAGGACGCGGGCGTGATCGGGGCGGCGCTGGCGGCGCGCCAGGGGATGCCGGGAGACGCCGAGCCGCCGCGCGGCTAACGCTCGCTGCGCTCGAGCTGGTAGAAGACCCGCGGCCCCCTGCGGGCCAGGTCCACCGCACGGTAGCCGTGGGCGAAGGCCCAGGTGAAGGCCTCGCGGGTGAAGAGCCGCCAGGTCTCGGCGAGGCCCAGGTCGCTGGCCTTGAGGGCGTCGAGGTCGGGCGGAACCTCCAGGTAGACGCGCGGGGCGCTGGGGGTGAGCAGGCGTTCGGGAACGAGGCCCAGCCCCTCTCCCCGGGTGAGCGCCAGGGGTTCGCCCTCGGGCTCGGGCGGGGGCGGGATGCGCTCGAGCCGCTCGCGCACCCGCGGGTCCTCGAGCTCCCAGCTGACGAGCAGCCGGTCCGCGGGGATGCCCGCGTAGAGGCCGGTGCGCAGGCCGTAGAAGTCGGGATAGTAACGGGCCGCCCAGGCGCCCAGCTTGCCCAGGTTGAAGCGCGCGTTCTTGGTGAGCAGCGGGTCGAAGGTCCAGGTGACCAGGTCGTAGCCACGCTCCAGCGCCCAACGGCGCTGGAAACGCTTGAGCGCAAGCGCCACCCCCTTGCCCTGCCAGTCGGGGCGCACGCCCATCTGGTGCGAGTGGTGCCAGACGCGTCCGCCCTCGAAGGCCGGGAAGCCCCAGACGAAGCCGACGGCTTCGCCTTCGGCCCAGGCCAGGGCGACGAGGCCGCCCGAGTGCTGGCTGGCCACCAGCGCCGAGTGCGGCGCGATCTCGCGCTCGCTGAAGTTCCAGGCGGCGATCTGCAGGTCCTCGGTCAACATCACCTCTTCGGTGCCGCTCGCCTCGCGCACTTCGATCATGAACCTACGTTACCCGCTCGACGGCGGGATTGGAAAGAACCCCTCCAGCACGCCATAATGAAGGCATGAGCGAGCTGGGCCGCTGGCTGGTGGCCGTGGGGCTGCTGATCGCCTTCGCCGGGTTGCTGCTTTGGTGGTGGCCGGCGCTCTTCGGCTGGTTCGGCCACCTTCCGGGCGACCTGCGCTTCGAGCGCGACGGCGTGCGCGTCTACGTGCCGCTGGTTTCGATGCTGCTCCTGAGCCTGGGGCTCACCCTGGGGCTCAACCTGGCGCTGTGGCTGCTCGCCGGCCTTTCGCGCTAGCGTGTACACTGGGCACCGTGAACGCCCACCTGCGCGGGCTTCTTGCGCTCACCTTCGTCACGCTGATCTGGGGCTCGACCTTCGTGGTGGTCAAGGGGGCGCTCGAGCAGTTTCCTCCCAGCCTGCTCATGCTGCTCCGCTTTCTGGTGGGCGCGGCCTTCTTCCTCCCCTTCTGGAAGCGGGCCCGCGGGGCCTGGGGTCCGGGCCTGGACCTGGCCTTCTGGGCCTTCCTGGGCTACGCCACCCAGACGATCGGCCTGCTCTACACCACCGCCGGGCGCAGCGCCTTCATCACCGCGCTGAGCGTGGTGCTGGTGCCCGTCTTCGCGGGGCTGCTGGGGCGGCGCGTCCCCGTCTGGGTCTGGCTCGGGGCCCTGGCCAGCTTCGTAGGGGTGGGCCTGCTCGCCTACGACGGCAGCCCCCCGAACGCAGGCGACTTCTGGACGCTCGCCACCGCCGTGACCTACGCGGTCTACATCCTGCGGCTGGAGCGCTTCACCCGGCTGCACGACGCCTTCGTGCTCAGCCTGACCCAGCTGGTGGGGCTCAGCCTCTTCGTGGGCGCCTGGGCCTGGGTGAGCGGGGACCTGGCGGCCTTCGCGGGCCTGGAGGTCCCCTGGGCCGCGGTGCTCTACCTGGGGGTGGCCGCCACCGCGCTCACCACCTGGCTGATGGCCGTGGGCCAGCGCAGCGTGAGCGCGCCCGAGGCGGCGGTCATCTACTCGATGGAGCCCGTCTGGGCGGCGACCTTCGCCTACTTCGTGCTCGGCGAGGTGCTGGGGCTCAGGGGCGTCGTCGGGGGGGCGCTGGTGGTGCTGGCCGTCGCCGTGGTGCAGTGGAGCGCCGCCGCGGCCGAGCGGGGACGCGGCGCCGGGTAGGATGGGACCATGCGCAAGCTGGTGCTCGTGCCCACGCCGATCGGCCACCTGGCCGACGTGACGCTGCGGGCGCTCGAGGTGCTGAAGGAGGCCGAGGTGGTGGCCTGCGAGGACACCCGACGCACGGCCAAGCTGCTGCGGCACTACGGCATCGCCACGCCGCTGGTGCGGATCGACCAGCACACGCAGGACCGCGCCGAGCGGCTGCTCGAGGAGCACGCCTACGTGGCCTACGCCTCCGACGCCGGCACCCCGGGCATCAGCGACCCCGGCGCCGAGCTGGTGGTGCTGGCGCTGGCGAAGGGCTTTCGCGTCGAGGTGCTGCCGGGGCCCACGGCCTTCGTGCCCGCGCTCGTGGCCTCGGGCCTGCCCACGGCGCGCTTCGTCTTCGAGGGCTTCCTGCCCACGGGCAGGGCGCGCAAGAAGCGCCTGGAAGCCCTTGCGAAGGAAGAGCGCACCGTGGTGCTCTACGAGGCGCCGCACCGGCTGGGGCGCACACTCGCCGACCTGCTGGCGATCTACGGACCCGAGCATCCGGTGGCGCTGGCGCGGGAGCTATCGAAGAAGCACGAGGAGATCTGGCGCGGTTCTTTGGCCGGGGCGGCCGAGCGTTTCGCTTCGCCCCGGGGCGAGTTCGTGATCGTGCTGGGGCCGCGCGCGCTGCCCGAAAAGCGTCCCGACGCCGCGGCGCTGGCGGCGGAGCTGGCCGCGGAGGGGCTGGCCGGCCGGGCGCTGGCGGAGGCGCTCGAGGCCCGCGGCGTGCCGCGCAACGAGGCCCGCAGGTGGGCCTACCGAAAGGAGAAGGCATGAAGCGGATCGGTGTGATGACCAGTGGAGGCGACGCCCCCGGCATGAACGCCGCCCTGCGGGCGGTGGTGCGCTGGGCGGCGGCGAACGAGGTCGAGGTGGTGGGCATCCGCCGCGGCTACGCGGGGATGATCGAGGGCGAGTTCGTTCCGCTGGCGCCGCGGGACGTGGCCAACATCATCCAGCGCGGCGGCACGATCCTGCGCACCGCGCGCAGCAAGGCGTTCCTCGAGCCCGAAGGCCGGGCCGAAGCGGCGCGCCGGCTGGCCGAGGCGAAGATCGACGGTCTGGTCGCTATCGGCGGCGACGGCACCTTCCGCGGCGCCATCAAGATGACCCAGGAGCACCGCATCCCCATCGTGGGGGTGCCGGGAACGATCGACAACGACCTCTACGGAACCGACTTCACCATCGGCTTCGACACCGCGGTCAACACCGCCCTGGACGCCATCGACCGCATCCGCGACACCGCCGCCAGCCACGAGCGCGTCTTCTTCATCGAGGTGATGGGGCGGCACGCCGGCTTCATCGCCCTCGACGTGGGGCTCGCCGGTGGGGCCGAGGTGATCGCGCTGCCCGAGATCCCCACCGGCCCCGAGGAGATCGCCGAGCAGATCCGGCTCTCCGAGGCCAAGGGCAAGCACTCCTCGATCATCGTCGTGGCCGAGGGGGCCTACCCGGGCGGCGCCGACACGCTGATGAAGGCCGCGCAGCAGATCCACCCCTTCGAGGGGCGCGTGACCGTGCTGGGCCACATCCAGCGCGGGGGTTCGCCCACCGCGCGCGACCGGGTGCTGGCCAGCCGCCTGGGGGCGGCGGCCGCCGAGACGCTGGTCTCGGGCAGCAGCGGGGTCATGCTCGGGGAGGTCGAGGGCGAGATCGCGCTCACGCCGCTGGCCGAGGCGGTGGAGCGGCGCAAGCCGATCGACCGCAGCGTCTACGACCTGGCGACGGTGCTGGCCGAGTAACGGCTAGCGCGTGGGTTCGGGGCCGAAGAAGACCTTGCGCGCGGCGGGGTGCTGCCAGACCAGGGCGAAGAGCTTGGGGGCGAAGGGGCTCGAGGCCACGGCGTCCTGGATGATGGGCGGGGCCGAGAGCGCCGGGTACCGGATCGCGCCGGTGGCCGGACTGTACTCCGAGGGCAGCCCCACCCAGAGCACCAGCGCCAGGAAGACGCCCCAGACGAAGCCCGCGAGGCCGCCCAGGACGGGGTCGAGCTTGAAGGGGAAGCTAACCGGGAGCAGACCGCTCACGAAGGCGGCGGCCAGCCCGCTGCCGAGGCCGAGCAGCAGCAGCCAGGAGGGGCCGGGCACGTAGTCGAGGCCCAGCCAGTAGAGCGCCGCGGCGATCGGCAGGGCCAGCAGGAAGCCGCCCCCGCGCCGCACGCCCATCGCGGTGGCCAGCGCGGCGGTGGTGATCGCCAGGACGTCGAGCCAGCTGAGCATTGGCCTCAGTATACGTCGCAGGCGCGCGAGCGCGGGTTCACCCGCGGCCGTAGCTGCGGAAGAAACGCCGCAGGGTCTGGACGCCGAACTCCAGCGCCTCCACCGGGATGCGTTCGTCGGCGGCGTGGATGAGGCGCGAGAAGTTCAGGTCGGAGGGCAGCTTCATGGGCGCGAAGCCGTAGGTCTGGATGCCCAGGCGCGCGAAGTGGCGGCCGTCGGTGACCCCGGAGAGCAGCAGCGGCACCGCCCGCGCTCCGGGGTCGGCTTCCTCCAGGGTGCGCTTGAGCAGGGGGAAGAGGCTCCAGTCCACCTCCCCGGGGCCCGGGTCGTGGCGCACCACCCGGGCCTCGAAGGGGACCGGGATGATCTGCTCGAGCTCGGCGACGAGGTCATCGGGGGAGAAGCCGGGCAGCAGCCGCCCGTCGAGCTGGAGGCGCACCTCGGAGGGCACCACGTTGATCTTGTCGCCGCCGGTGACGATGGTGGCGTTGACGGTGTTGTGGAAGAGCGGCTGGAAGAGCCGCCCCCCCTCGCCCAGCGCTTCGAGGACGCGGTCGGTGAGCGCGGGTTTGAGCGCCGCCAGCACCCCGGCGCGCGCCGCGCCGCTGAGCCCGGCGGCGATCTCGCGGAACATGCGTTCGGCGACGGGCGTGACGTGGACGGGCGTGAGCTTCTTGTCGAGGGCCACCAGCGCCTGGCCCAGCCTGGCCATGGCCCCGCCCTTGTGGATGAGCGAGCCGTGGCCGGCGGGCCCGGTGAAGGTGAGCTCGATCCAGCTGATCTGCTTTTCGGCCACCATGACCGGGTAGAAGCGGCGGCCGGCGATCTCGAGGCTGAAGCCGCCGAACTCGCCCAGGGCGTGGCGTACGCCCTCGAACCGCTCGGGGTGGTGGTCCGCCAGCCAGGAGGCGCCGTAGTCGCCCCCGGCCTCCTCGTCGCTCACCAGTGCCAGCACCACGTCGCCGGCGAGCTCACCGGCCGCGTGCGCCTCCACCAGCGAGGCCAGGTACATGGCCACCGCCCCCTTCATGTCGAGCGCGCCCCGTCCCCAAACGAAACCGTCCTTGACCACGCCCTCGAACGGGGGCACGCTCCAGTCCTGCCCTTCGGTGGTCACCACGTCGAGGTGGCCGTAGACGAGGAGCGGCGGCGCCTGGCCGCGACCGCGAAGGCGCGCGATCAGGTTGGGCCGCTCGGGGTCGCGGGCGAGCAGCTCGGAGGGGACCCCCCGCTCTTCGAGCCAGCCCTGCACCCAGCGCATGGCTTCGGCCTCGCGGCCGGGAGGGTTGGTGGTGTCGAATTGGATCAGACGCTGCAAGAGCTGGACGACGTTCGTACCTTCCATTCGCTTCTCCTTGGGTTTTACTATAAAGCCCATGCAGAGCCTGCAAGTCGAGGGCGCGCGGGTTTGGCTGCTCGACTCGGTGACCCAGGGCGGTCCCGAGCAGACCGGCGCGGTGGTGGTGACGGGGTCCCACGGCGGCCTCAGCGCCGCCCGCTACGCGGCCGCCTACCGGCCGGCGCTGGTCGTCTTCAACGACGCCGGCGTGGGCAAGAACGCGGCGGGGGTGGCGGGTTTGGCGTGGCTCGAGCGCGCGCGGGTCGCGGCTGTGGCGGTCAGCGCCGCCAGCGCGCGCATCGGCGAGGCGGCCGACACCTGGGCGAGCGGCGTGATCAGCCACGTCAACGCCCCGGCCGCGGCGCTGGGTTTCCGGGTGGGGGAGAGGTTGCAACGCGCGGTGGAGCGCTACCTGGCCGGGTAGCGGGTGATGCTTGGGGGAGCCGGGACGCGGTGGATGGGGTCAGGCATCCACGGGTTCGGAGAGCTTCCGCTTCCAACCTCAGTCCGGGGAGTCGCAGCTCGCAGCTCATGAAAAGCCGCGTTTTCTTGCCGCTCACCCACCTCCCACCTACCCCTTTCCACCTTCCACCTCCCGCCGTTTACAATGCCCCCATGCACGTCTTCGTTCTGAGGGGTGACTTCGAAGGGCTCGACGCCTACCTGCCGCTGCTTTTCGAGCTGGGTGCGCGCGGCCTCGAGGAAAGGCCCGGCGAGGTCTGGGCCTACTTCCCCGAGCGGGTGGAGCTGCCGTTGCCCGGCCGCTGGCAAGAGCTCCCCGACGAGGACTGGCTCGAAGCCTGGAAGCGCGACCTGAAGCCGGTGGCGGCGGGGCCGTTCGTGGTGCTGGCCCCCTGGCACGACTGGCAGGGCCCCGAGCGCCGCCTCGTGCTCGAGCCCGGCATGGCCTTTGGCACCGGACACCACGCCACCACCCGGATGGCGCTCGAGGCTCTGGCGGCCCAGCCGCTCGCGGGCCGCAGGGTGCTCGACGTGGGCACGGGCTCGGGCATCCTCGCCATCGCCGCCGCCCTGCTGGGCGCGGAGGTCCTGGGGGTGGACACCGACGCTTCCGTGATCCCGGTCGCCCGCGAGAACGCGCGCAAGAACGGCGTAGCCCCCGACTTCCGCGTCGGCAGCACGGAGGCAGCCCAACCGCCCTACGACGTGCTGGTGGCCAACCTCTACGCCGAGCTGCACGCCGAGCTGGCCCCCGCCTACGCCCGGCTGCTGGCGCCCGGGGGGCGGGCCCACCTGACGGGCGTCCTCGCGGAGCGGGCGCCGCTGGTGCGCCGGGCCCTGGAAGGGGCGGGCCTGCGCCCCGCAGGCGAGCGCCGCGAAGGGGAGTGGACGCTCCTCAGCTTCGAACGATGAGAAAGCCGCGCGTCTTCGTACCCCGGATCGACCCGGAGATCGTGCTGACCGGGCGGGAGGCCCACCACCTGCTGCACGTGCTGCGCGTTCGCCCGGGCCGCGAGGTCGTCGTCTTCGACGGCGCCGGGCTCGAGGCCGAGGCCCGGGTGCTGCGCGCCGGCGAGGGCGTGGTGCGGCTCGAAGCGGGTGAGCCCCGGGCGGTGCGGCGTGAGCCGCCGCTCACGCCGGTGCTCTACCTGGCGCTGCTCAAAGGGAACAAGCTCGCCGACGTGGTGCGCGCGGGCAGCGAGCTGGGGGTGGGCCGCTTCGTTTTGCTCGTAACCGAACGCGGCGTGCCGCGGGAGATGGGCCGGGCCAAGCTGGAGCGGCTGCGCCGGATTGCGGTCGAGGCCGCCAAGCAGTCGGGCCGCTCGCGGCTGCCCGAGGTGGCCCCGCCGGTGCCGCTGGCGGCGCTGAAGCCCGTGAGCTTCGGCCTCGTCGCCCATCCCGGCGCGGCGCACGCGCTCGCCGAGGTGGAATGGCCCGGGAGCGGGGAGGCGGCGCTCGCCAGCGGACCCGAGGGCGGCTTCACCGAGGCCGAGGTGGCGCAGCTGATCGGCCTGGGCTTCCGGCCCGTCGGCCTGGGTCCGCGCATCCTGCGGGCCGAGACCGCGCCGCTGGTGCTCGCTGCAGCGACTGCGGCGGCGCGAGGGATGTAAAGAACCAGCACACCAAAGCCGCAACAGGCAGCCTGTTGTGGGGCGCAGCCAGATAAATCGACCACGGTTCTATGTAGCCTTTAGTATTCTTCTTATATGACAGCTGCGAGGCTCGCAGGGTTGCAATTTGGTAGGGAGCCGCGTTGAACCCTAGAGAGCTGGCTAAGGCGTTCCCGCGCGTTTTGGTTGGTGCGCTGCTCAATAAGGCCGAGCAGTGGTTGGGTGAAGACGCCTTAGCGGCGCTCGACGTGGCAATCAGTTCACCTGATGGGTCATTTTTGGAAGGCTTAAGTGGTTGGCTACGGGCCGATGATGCCGAGCGGAAACTGCGTGCAGTGGCCCGGCAGGCCGAAGTATATGTCCGAGGGCAATGCAAAGATGACGAACTGCAGCAGGTATTCTCGCTGGGTTTCGCCGGTCTGCCTCAGGTACAAGATGCGCTGACCGAGCTGCCCCAACGAATGGGCACCGAGGCCATTCGGCATGAACTGGCCGCCGCCGTTGCGCGCGACTTTCCCAGATTGGAAAAGGCGCAAGTAATAAAGGCCAGCGAGTGCTACGCTCAGGCCCTTGAATATGCCCTGCTAACCCACAAAGACCTTGCTTTGCTGGTGATCGGCCGCGCGGTTTTTCAGATTAGGGCCCAGCAGAGCGAGGAGTTCGCCCGCGTTAATGAGAAGCTCGATGAAGTGCTCAAACTGCTGGGGCAGGGTCAAGTTCCAAGCGAAGCCGCGCTGGCGGTATTTCGGCAGGCTTTGGTTAACAACCGATTGCTGATAGATGGTGACGTCGAAAATAGCATGGTCATCGTGGGCAATAACAACGTCGTTCAGCTCTCCGGGCAATTGCTGAGCGAGCTGCGCAAAAGGGTTACTCTGCCCGGCGATTTGCCTTTAGGTTCGTACCTACCGCTGGCACGGAATACGATCTTTACCGGGCGCGAAAAAGAGTTGGCAGAGCTGGCCAGGGCGCTTTTGGAGGAAGGCGAAAATGCTGTGGTGCAACAAGCGGTAGCCGGAATGGGCGGAGTGGGGAAAACGCAACTGGCGGTGGAATTTGCTTATCGCTACGGTTACCGGCTGGCCGGCGTTCACTGGCTCGACCTGAGCGACCCCGAACAGCTGGACGAACAGATTGCCCGCAATGGCTTAGAGATGCGCCTCGACCCCTGGCCCGATAAGCAGCCCGAGCAGGTGTCGGCTACCCTGCACGCCTGGCGCGCTGATGGACCCCGCTTGTTGATTCTCGACAACTACGAAGACCCAGATAATGCAAATATGGTTTTAGGGCGACTGCATGGCGCCGAGCTGCGGCTGCTTATTACTACGCGTAGCAGGAACTGGCACGCCGGCCTGGGCCTCAAAACCCTGGCACTGGATGAGTTTTCGCCCGCTGAAAGCCTAGCCTTCTTGCGTCGTTGGTTGCCCGAGGCAAGAGCAAGGGATGACGAACTGGCCGAGCTGGCGGAGAGGCTGGGCCACTTGCCGCTGGCGCTGGAGCTGGCGGGCCGCTATTTGCATCGTCTCAAAACCAAAGCGGTGAGCGAGTATCTGAGCGAGTTGGAATGCGCCTTGGAACACCGCTCCATGAAGGGGTGGAAGCCGGGGCTGGGGAATCCCACCGGGCACGATCTGAGCTTGGCGCAAACATTCTCTCTTTCGTGGCAGCGGCTAGAAAGCGAGGTGGCGCGGCGGGTTTTGCTGGCAGCAGGCTACTGCGCGCCCGGCGAGCCTTTACCGCTGGAGGCACTGGAGGGTGTGGGCGGCAGCGCCGACGCGCTGCAGGAGGCGCTGGCTGATTTGCTGGGGTTGGGTTTGCTCAAAGAAGGCGAACCCCCGACGATACATCCGCTGGTGGCCGAGTTTGCGCGGGGACTGGACGAAGAAGGGGAGGTTTTGGCAGATTTCGCTGCGAAGATTGCCGACTTGGCCAATCGTCTGAACAGTGAGGCCGACCGCGCCGGCAACTATGCCCTTTTTGCCCCGCTCATTTCCCACGTGCGCGCGGTGGCCAGAGCGGTGGAAAAGAGGAAAATCGAAGACGAGCGGGTTATTGCTGCCGCAGCACAGTTGTGGAACAGCTTGGGTTACCACCTCAACGCCGTAGCAGAGTACAAAGGCGCCAAGGCCGCCTACGAGCGGGCGCTGGAAATACTCGAGGACCATCTGGGTGAGGACCATCCTAACGTGGCCACCTTAGTCAACAACCTGGGCTCCGTCCTCAAAGCCCTCGGCGACCTCCAAGGCGCCAAAGCCGCCTTCGAGCGGGCGCTGGAGATATTCGTAACATTCCTGCCACCCGACCATCCGCATATAAAAATCGTCCGCAACAACTTACGTTCCCTTGGCAATAGCGGGGCAAAGTAGCTACTGCCGCGGGGCGGTGCTCATTCAGGTCATCGCCACGGGGGTTAGCTTGACATGATGAGGCGCGCGTTCTTGCTGCTCTTGTTATTGCTTGGCGGCTGCCGTTACACCTTCTGGCCGCTGATCCCGCCCGAGGCGCCCTTTCCCGAGCGGGTGCAGGTGATGGGCCGGCTCGAGCCCGAAGGCGCGACGGCGCGGGCGGTCCTGCAGCTCAGGCGCTGGCCGGAGCCGAACTACCTGGAACTGCGCTGGTACCAAGGCGACACCCTCGTAGACGAACGCTCGATCTGGGTCGAGGTGCCGCAGCAGCTGGAGCTGACCTTTCCCTACGCGGAGGGGGAGCTTCACCGCTTGCTGATCGTCGTGGAAGGTCGGCCCCTGCTGCAGCTCGATCTGGGCGAGCCTAACCTACCCCCGCCGCCCGCAGCGCCCAGCCCAGCACCAGGGGCAGGGTCAGAAAGCTGATCAGCGTCGAGAGCACCACCACGCGCGCGGTCCGCGCGGCGTCGCCGCCAAACTCGGCGGCCATCAGGTAGGTGTTCACCGCCGCGGGCATGCCGCTGATGAGCACCAGCACCACCAGGTCCGCGCCCCCCAGCCCCAGCGCGCGGCCGATCCAGAACGCCACCACCGGACCGCCGAGCACCCGCAGCAGGCTGGCCAGCAGGTTGTAGGCGCCCACCCGGATGCGCGACTCGGCGATCTGCATGCCCAGCGCCAGCAGCAGCATGGGGATGGCGCCCTGGGCCAGCATGTGCACGCCTCCGCCCAGGTTGGCGGGGAGCCGGAGGTCCGCGGCGTTCGCGGCAAGGCCGAGCACCACCGCCCAGATGAGCGGCAGGCGCAGGGTCATGGCCAGCTGCTCGCGCAGGCTACCGCCATGGAAGAGGGCGGGACCGAAGCCGAAGAGCAGCACCGTGGCCACCACGAAGACGATCGTCGCGCGCTCGAGGCCTGCTTCACCCAGCGCGAAGAGGGCCACCGACAGGCCCATGTTGCCGGTGTTGGGGAAGGCCGTGGTCGCGGTCAGGCTCGCCCGCACCGCCGCGGGCAGGCCCAGCAACCGCCCCACCGCCCAGCCCGCGAGGGCGAAGGCCGCCGAGGCGAGGGCGAAGGCCGCGGCCAGCCGCAGCGCCCCCAGCGGTTCGGCGTCGGCGCGCCAGAGCTGGTCGAAGACCAGGAAGGGGACGAGGACGAAGAGGGTGAGCCGCGTCAGCGGCCCGCGGTCGAGCCGCAGGAGGCGCGCGGCGAGGTAGCCGGTGGCCACCATCAGCGCCACCGGCGCCACCGCCCCCAGCAGCACCCCCACCCCGCCCACGGTCAGGCCTCGAAGAGGATGGGGATCAGGATCGGGTCGCGGCCCGTCGCCTTGCGGATGAACTTCTTCGCGGGGTAGTAGACGTCGTCGCGGATCTGCTCGAGCGGCTTCTTCTCGCGCACGCCCTTCTGGATCGCCTCGAGGGCGACCCGGCGGATCTCGGCGTGCAGCCGCTGCCCCGCCTTGACGAAGCCGCGGCTCACCACCTCGACGACGGGCTGTTCGGAGACCAGCGCGGTCAGGATCACGATTCCGTCGGCGGCCATGTCCTGGCGCTCGGCGAGGATGTCGTCGGTGATGTCGCCCACCCCGAGGCCGTCCACGTAGAGCGCCCCCGCCTTGACGCGGCCCGTCTTCTTCAGGTCGTCGGCGGTCAGCTCCAGCACGTCGCCGTTTTCGGGCACGATCGTCTTCACCGGGGGCTTCGGCATCTTCTCGACCAGCCACTTGAAGTTGGTTTGGTGGCGCACCTCGCCGTGCCAGGGCACGAAGAACTTGGGCTGGACCAGGTTGTAGAGGAAGCGCAGCTCCTCGCGGCTGGCGTGGCCGGAGGCGTGCACCTTGTAAGCGGGCGGGTAGAGGACGCGCGCGCCCAGCTCGTAGAGCTTGTTGATCACCCGGTTGACGGCCTCCTCGTTACCGGGAATGGGGCTCGAGCTGAGGATCACGGTGTCCCCCTCGCCCACGCTCAGCTTGGCGTGGCGGCCGAAGGCGAGGCGGCTCAGCACCGCCATCGGCTGGCCCTGAGAGCCGGTGGCCAGCACCAGCACCTCGCGGTCGGGGATGTCCTTGATCTCGTCGGTGGTGTAGAGGCGGTCCTTCACCTCCAGGTAGCCCAGCTCGAGCGCGATCTTGGCGAACTTAAGCATGCTGCGGCCTTCCATCGCTACCTTGCGCCCGTGCCGCTCGGCGGCGCGGATCACCGACTGCACCCGGTGGATGTGCGAGGCGAAGGTGGTCACGAAGACGCGGCCCTCCGCCGCCCCGATGGCGGCGTCGAGCGCCACGGCCACCTCGGCCTCGCTGGGGGTGATGCCCGGGCGCTCGGCGTTGGTGGAGTCGGCGATCAGCAGCAGCACCCCTTCGGCGCCGGCCTGGGCCACCTTGGCCAGGTGGCTCACCTTGCCGTCCACCGGCGTGGGGTCGAGCTTGAAGTCGCCGGTGTGGACGACGTTGCCCACCGGGGTGCGGATGATCAGCCCCGAGTTGTCGGGGATCGAGTGGGTCATGCGGAAGAGGTCGACGGTGAAGTGGCGCCCGATCTTCAGCGTCTCGTCGGGGCTCACCACGTTGAGGTCGAACTCGCCCGGCTTGAGGCCGAACTCTTCGAGCTTGCCGCGCAACAGGCCCAGGGTCAGCTTGGCCCCGTAGAGGGGGATCTTGGGCAGCTGCGGCAGCAGGAAGGGCATGCCGCCGATGTGGTCTTCGTGGCCGTGGGTGAGCACCCAGCCCTTGATGAGCTTGGCGTTTTCGACCAGGTAGTCGATGCGGGGGATCAGGATGTCCACCCCGGGCATATGCTCCTCGGGGAAGGCGAGGCCGCCGTCGACGACGAGGATCTCGTCCTCGTAACGGAAGGCGGTGATGTTCTTGCCGATCTCGCCCATCCCTCCCAGGGGGACGATCTCGAGCTTACCGATGGAAAGGGGACCCTTGGGCTTGCGGCTGCGCGAGCGGCGCCGGCCGGGCTTGCGGGTGGGTTTGGCTTGTTCGTTCATGCGTTCTCCTAACGCGGCCGGGCCGCCCGGTGGGCGGCCGACCGATACCTGGCGGTGCTAGCGGCGGCGCGGTCCGCCCGAGCGGGGCGGGCGCCGCGGGGGGATCTTGCCCTCGAGCTCGGGGCGCACCAGGTCGACGCGGCCCTTCTCGTCGATGCGGTTCACCTTGACGGTGATCTTGTCGCCCACCTTGAGGTGGTCCTCCACCTTGTCGACGCGCTCCTCGGCGATCTGGCTGATGTGCAGGAGCCCCTCGGTTCCGGGGAAGAGCTGGATGAAGGCGCCGAAGTTGGTGGTGCGCACGACCACGCCCTCGTAGATCTCGCCCACCTTGGCCTCGCGGGTGAGGTTCTCGATGCGGGCCTTGGCCTCCTCGGCGGCGCCGCCCTCGGCCGAGTAGATGCGCACGGTGCCGTCCTCCTCGATGTCGATCGAGACGCCCAGCTCCTCGAGGGCGCGGATGTTCTTGCCGCCGGGGCCGATGACCGCGCCGATCTTGTCGACCGGGATCTTGAGCGCGAGGATCCGCGGCGCGAAGGGCTTGAGCTCTTTGCGCGGCTCCGGCAGGACCTTCTCCATCTGGTCGAGGATGGCCAGCCGCGCCGCCCGCGCCTGCTCCAGGGCGCGGCGCATCACCGCGGCGTCGAGTCCCTGCACCTTGATGTCCATCTGCAGCGCGGTCACGCCGTCGCGGGTGCCCGTCACCTTGAAGTCCATGTCGCCCAGGGCGTCCTCCATGCCCAAAATGTCGGTGAGCACCACCGGCTCGCCCTCCTCGGGCTTGACCAGCCCCATGGCGATGCCGGCGACCGGCTTCTTGATGGGCACGCCGGCGTCCATCAGCGCCAGGCAGCCGGCGCAGACGGTGGCCATCGAGCTGGAGCCGTTGGACTCGAGCACGTCGCCGACCACGCGGATGGTGTAGGGGAAGGCGTCCTTCTCGGGCAGCATCGGCTTGAGCGCCCGTTTGGCGAGGTTGCCGTGGCCCACCTCGCGCCGCGAGACGCCGCGCAGGCGCTTGACCTCGCCGGTCGAGTAGGGCGGGAAGTTGTAGTGGACCAGGAAGTCTTCCGACTCGTCCAGCCCCAGGTCGTCGATGATCTGCTCGTCGCGGCCGGTCCCCAGGGTGACGGTGCCCAGCACCTGGGTCTCGCCGCGGGTGAAGATCGCCGAGCCGTGCGAGCGCGGCAGCACGTCCACCTCGATCCAGATGGGGCGGATCTCCGCCGGCCCGCGGCCGTCGGCGCGCTTCTTCTCCTCGACGATCATGCGGCGCAGCTCGCGCTTGGTCACGTCGCCGAAGGCCTGCTTGTAGAGCGCGCGGCGGGCTTCGGCGTCTTCGTCCTCTTCGGGGACGATCTCGGCGATAAGGGCGTCGCGGAAGGCGTCCAGGGCCTCGGCCCGCTCGTGCTTGGAGGCGGTGAGCAGCACGTCTTTTAGTCCGCGCTCGATCGCGAGCCGGTAGAAGGCCTCGAGCTCCTCGTCGGAAAGCGTCGCCGGCGGGCTCCAGGCGAACTTGGGCTTGCCCAGCTGCTCGCGCATCTCCTGCTGCAGCGCGATCAACGGCTGCATCTCGCGGTGGGCGAAGTCGAGGGCTTCGACGAGCAGGTCCTCGCCGACCTCCTTGGCGCCGGCCTCGACCATGATGATCGCGTCCTTGGAGCCGGCGACGATCAGGTCGAGGTCGCTTTCGTCCAGCTGTTGCAGGGTGGGGTTGAGGACCAGTTCGCCGTTCACCCGGCCCACGCGCACGCTGGCGATGGGGCCGTCCCAGGGGACGTCCGAGAGCATCAGCGCCGCCGAGGCCGCCAGCGGCCCCAGCACATCGGGCGGGTTCTGCTGGTCGGCCGCCAGCACGGTCAGGATCACCTGGACCTCGTGGCGGAAGCCCTTGGGGAAGAGGGGGCGGATGGGGCGGTCGGTCATCCGCGCCGAAAGGATGGCCTTTTCACCGGGCCGCCCCTCGCGGCGCATGAAGGAGCCGGGGATCTTGCCGATGGCGTAGTGCCGCTCCTCGAACTCGACGGTGAGCGGCAGGAAGGGCATGTCGATGGGTTCCTTCGAGCCCTCGGCGGTGGCCATGACGATCGTCTCGCCGTAGCGCACCCAGACCGAGCCCGAGGCCTGGCGGGCGTACTTGCCGGTCTCGATGACGAGCTCGCGCCCGCCCAGCACGGCGCTGAAGCGGTGGGGTTGGGGGGTGTTTTCCGTAGCGATGGGCATACCTGTCACCTGTCTGCTTTCTTCGTTACGCGACAAAGCGGGACCGGAGCCCCGGTCCCGCCGTCGCTTTGTACGTCCAGTCTACTTCCTGAGGCCAAGTTTCTCAATCAGGCTCTTGTAGCGCTCGGCGTCTTCGCGCTCGAGGTACTTGAGCAGGCGCTTGCGCTGCCCCACCATCTTGAGCAGGCCGCGGTGCGAGTGGAAGTCGTGCTTGTGGGCGCGCAGGTGCTCCGAGAGGCGGTTGATGCGCTCGGTGAGGAGCGCCACCTGCACCTCGGTGGAGCCGGTGTCGCCGGGGAACTGGGCAAACTTCTCGATGATCGCCTGTTTTTCCGCTGTGGTTAGTGCCATCGTTTCCTCCGTCAGGCCGGGGAGCGCCGCAGCCCTCCCCGCCTCAAAGCAAACCCCAGCCTACACCCCGCGCCGGCGGTTGTCAAACCGCGCGCGCCGCAGCCAACCCAAAACCGCCCCGTACGGGGCGGTTTTGGGAGTATGGAAGACCGTTCACCACAAGCGCATGCCGGGGGCAGGCACCATGTGAATGAACAACTGCACCAGGGTGGGCATGTAGACGATCAGCACCAGGACCACGGCCGCGCCCCACCAGAAGAAGAGGCGGTCCATGACCTTGACGCCGTTCTTGCCTTCGGGGCCCGAGATGGCCTCGGCGAAGGGGATTTCGGGCACCTGGTCGGCGGGCAGGCGGCGGCGCGAGAAGAGGGTGGCGTAGAGGACGTAGAAGAGCTGCACCGCGGCGATGGTGAGCAGCACGCCGGCGATGGCGTTGAAGACCATGTAGAAGGCGGAGCTGGCGTAGATGCCGTCGTTGACGGCGCTCATCGCCGAGATGTGGGCACGCCGGGGCACCCCCTGCAGGCCCATCATGTGCATCCCGAAGGCCATGAACATCATGCCCACGAACCAGAGCCAGACGCCGGCGAGCGCGGTCCGCGGCGCGGCCAGGGGTTTGTGGGTGATGTGGGGGATGAGCCAGAAGGCGATGCCGAAGAAGGTGAGGGTCGAGGCGGTGGCCACCGGCAGGTGGAAGTGCCCCGGGATCCAGGTGGTGTTGTGCACCACGTAGTCGAGGGTGAAGCTGGCGTTCACGATGCCGCCGGCGCCGCCGAAGATGAAGGCGATGGCGCCGAGCAGCTGGGCGACGACGCTCGGGTTGTTCCAGGGCAGCGCCTTGATCCAGCCCAGCATCCCCTTGCCGCCGTTCGCGCGGCCGGCCAGCTCGAGCGAGGCGGCGATGGTGAAGGCCGTCATCAGGCTGGGCACGGCCACCATCATGGTCAGCACGGTGTGGACGCCCTTCCAGAAGGCGCTGATGCCGGGGTCGGCGAACTGGTGGTGGAAGCCTACGGGCGTCGAGAAGACGAGGAAGCCCAGGAAAGCCATGCGCGCCAGCGGGTCGGAGATCAGCTTGCCGCCGGCCTGGCGCGGCAGCAGGCCGTACCAGGAGACGTAGGCGGGCAGCAGCCAGAAGTAGACGATCGGGTGCCCCGACCACCAGAAGAGCGAGCGGGCCAGCAGCGGATCCACGCCCTTGATCCAGCCGAGCGACCAGGGGATGAGGAAGAAGACGGCCTCGACGACCAGGCCGATCGCGGCCAGGCCCCACATCATCCAGGTGGCCGTGGTCATAAAGGTGACCAGCGGGGTGGGCTTGCCGGGGTTCTGCTTCTTCCAGCGCACCCACATCTCCACCGAGAGGAAGACGCTCACCAGGCTGGAGACGATGATCAGCGCGGCGCCCACGTAGAAGGCCCAGTGGCCCTGCAGCGGCGGGTAGAAGGTGTAGAGCACGGTGGCGTTGTTGAGCAAGAGCGGCCAGGCGGCGAGCGCCAGACCGATCAGGGCGATCCACCAGGCGGCCCAGGCCACCGGCATGAGCGGGCGGACGTTCGAGTCGCGCGCTTGCAGGTAGAGGAGCGAGCCCTGGATGAAGAACTGGGTGAAGACGATGGCGTTGAGGACGCCGTGCAGCGTCAGGCCCTGGTAGTACGACTTGAAGAGGGGCTGGAGCGCGGGGTAGAGGTCGATGTCGGCGTAGTTGAAGATCTGGAAGGGCCCAAAGATGACGCCGATGGTGAGGGCGATGAAGCCCAGCACCATGAAGTAGAGCGACACCTTCTTTTCAGGATGGGTCGCGTAAATGTCTTCGGGGGAAGCGCTACGTACGGCCATGTTACTTGTCCTCCACGATGATCTTTCCGATCATGTCCTGGTGCCCGAGGCCGCAGTACTCGTTACAGATGACCAGGTACTCGCCGGCCTCGTTGAAGGTGTGCTCCACCTTGCCGACCTCACCGGGGATCACCTGGACGTTGACGTTGGTGCCGCGGATGTGGAACCCGTGCTGCACGTCGGGGCTGGTCACGTAAAAGACGACCTTGGCCCCCTTGGGAACGCGGATCTCGTTCGGCAGGAAGGTGAACGCCTGCGCCAGCACGTAGGCGGTGTAGACGTTGTCGCCGGTCTTCTCCACGCGGGGGTTGGCGAAGAGGCTGCCCTCGTTGCGGACCGTGGTGGGGTCGATGCGCTCGGCGGCGCTGGGCACGTAGAAGGCGAAGCCGGTCAGGGTGTAGCCGATGAAGATCAGGAAGACCACGATCATGACGAGCGCAAAGAGCAGCCAGCTGCGCTCGTAGCGCTCGATCGCGTGGATCAGTTTCTCGTTGTCCATGGCTAGCCCCTTTGGATGAAGAGGTAGAACACGCCACCCCAGAAGACGAGGATGGTGGCTACCAGTACGCCGATGACGAACATGGTTCCTGTGGGCCGTTCTTCATTGCTCATCTTGATACACCTCCGCAAGCACTGACTTAAGCGTACGAAGACGACGTAGGACGTTTGTCCCATTTTACGCTCATCTTCGCGTCGGGGCGGCGGGGACGCGCTAAAATGGAAACGGCCATGAAAAACGCCGAGATCGCCCGCATCTTCTCGGAGATCGCCGACATGCTCGACTTCCTGGGAGACTCGCCCTTCCGGGTGCGCGCCTACCGTTCGGCGGCGCGCTACCTGATGGACATGGAGGAGCCGATCGAGCGGGTGGCCGAGGGGGGCGAGAAGGCGCTCGACGAGCTGCCCTACATCGGCCACGACCTGGCGGCGAAGATCCTCGAATACCTCGAGACCGGTAAGGTCAGGAAGCACGAGGAGCTGAAGAAGCAGGTGCCGCCGGGGGTGCTCGAGGTGATGCGGGTGCCGGGCGTGGGGCCCAAGACCGCCAAGCTGCTCTACGACGAACTGGGGGTCGACTCGCTGGCTTCGTTCAAGGCGGCGCTCGAGGGCGGCCGCGTCCTGGAGCTGCCGGGCTTTGGCGAGAAGAAACGGGCGCGGCTGCTGCACAACCTCGAGCTCGTGGAGGCCGCGAGCCGCCGGCGTCCGCTGGGCGAGGTGCTCTGGGTGGCGCGCGCGCTCGTCGAGCGGCTCCAGCAGCTGCCCCAGGTGGAGCACGCCGCGCTCGCGGGTTCGGCACGGCGCTACAAGGAGACCGTGGGCGACCTCGACCTGCTCGCCGCCAGCCGCCGCGGCCGTGCGGTCACCGACGCCTTCGTGCGCTTCCCCGAGGTGGACGAGGTGCTGCTGGCCGGGGCCAGCCGCGCCACCGTCTTCCTCAAGACGGGCCTGCAGGTAGACCTGAAGATCGTCGAGCCCGACGCCTGGGGCTCGGGGCTGCAGTACTTCACCGGCAGCAAGGACCACTCGATCCACCTGCGCACGATGGCCCTGGACCGGGGCCTCAAGATCAACGAGTACGGCGTCTGGGAGGGGGCCAGGCGCATCGCCGGCAAGACCGAGGAGGAGGTCTACGCCGCGCTGGGGCTGCCCTGGATTCCGCCGCCGCTGCGCGAGGACCGGGGCGAGATCGAAGCGGCCCGGGAGGGGCGGCTCCCCGAGCTGGTGCGGCTCGAGCAGATCCGCGGCGACCTACAGGTGCACTCGACCTGGTCCGACGGCAAGGCCACCCTCGAGGAGCTGGCTGCCGCGGCGGCCGAACGGGGGTACGCCTACCTGGCCGTCACCGATCACTCGCCGGCGGTGCGGGTGGCCGGCGGGGTGCCGCCGGAGAAGGTCGCCGAGCGCATCGCCGCGATCCGCGCGGTCAACGAGAAGACGGGCGGCCGGCCGTACCTGCTCGCGGGGGCCGAGGTGGACGTCCTTCCCGACGGCACCCTCGACTACCCCGACGATGTGCTGGCCCAGCTGGAAATCGTCCTCGTCGCCGTCCACGCCCACTTCAAGCTGAGCCGCAAGCAGCAGACCGAGCGCCTCCTGGGGGCGCTCGAGAACCCCTACGTGCACGTGCTCGCCCACCCCACGGCCCGCCACCTGGGCAAGCGCGACCCCATCGAGGCCGACTGGGAGAAGATCTTCGAGCGCGCCCGCGCGCTCGGCAAGGCCGTGGAGATCGACGGCTACTACGCCCGGCTCGACCTTCCCGACGTGCTGGCGCGGCGCGCCGGCGAGCTGGGGCTTTCGGTCAGCCTCTCCACCGACGCCCACGCGATCGATCACCTGCGCTACATGGAGCTCGCGGTGGGCACGGCGCAGCGGGCCTGGCTGGGGCCGGACCGGATCCTTAACACCCGAAGCCTGAAGGAACTCCGCAGCTGGCTCGCCGACGTACGCGGCTAGCCGCGCCGCCAGGGCGGCTCCAGCGGCGCCGCCCGGTAGGGGCGGACGGCCCGCAGCGGCAGACCGTGCTCGCGCCCCCAGGCCTCCCAGGCCTCGGCGTCGCGGCTGAGGAAGAAGGCCTCGAGCTCGCGCGCGAGCACGGCCTCGTCCGCGGCCGTGCCGCGGACGGCGGTCCAGTCGGGCCGGCCGGCGGCCTCGCAGAAGCGGGTCCAGAGGTGCGGCTCGAGCGCCGCCAGCGCCACCCGCCCGGAGGCGGCCGGGTAGACCCGGTAGGCGGGGTTCGAGCCGTCCAGTCCCGGGATCGGCGGGTAGCCGAAGAAGCCCGCCGCCTCGCTCAGGTAAACCTCGTAGAAGCCCCCGCCCCGGCGCAACCCCTCGAGCGCCGCCAGCGCCGCCCACAACGCGCCGCTGGCGTCGGCGAGCTGGGCGTGCGGCCAGGCCCCCGCGAGCCGGTCGAGCAGCCCCGAGGCGGCCAGGTAGGTGAGGTCGTGCCCGGGGGCGGCGGGGTCGTCGCGGTGGCCGGCGAGCCGCACGTAGACGAGGCGGGGGTTGTGCTCGCGCAGCACCGGGTAGCCCAGCCCCAGCCGCTCCATCACCCCGGCGCGGTTCGACTCGAGCAGGACCGCCGCCTCCCGCACGAGCCCGAGCAGCTCTTCGCGGCCGCGCGGGCTCTTGAGGTCGAGGGTGACGGCGGCCTTGCCCGCGTTCAGCCAGGCATGGGTCCGGGGCTGCCAGCGCGCCAGGTCGTCGCCCGCCGGCGGCAGGACCCGCAGCACCTCGAAGCCCAGGCGCTCGAGCACCCGGCCCGCCAGCGGACCCGGCAGCAGCCGCGTAAGGTCGAGCACCCGCGCGCTCAATAGACCCGACCCCCCGGCGGCACCTCGCGTTCCACCGCCAGCAGCACGACCCGGCCTTCGGCGTCGGGCACCCCCAACACCAGCACCTCGGAGGTAAACCCGGCCACCCGGCGCGGGCCCAGGTTGACGGCCGCGACCACGGTCCGCCCTTCCAGGTCCTCGGGGCGGTAGAGCTCGGTGAGCTGGGCGCTGGAGGTCTTCACGCCGAGCGGGCCGAAGTCGATCCAGAGGCGGAAGGCGGGGACGCGGGCGCGGTCGTGGACCTCCGCGCGCACGATCCGGCCGACGCGCAGGTCCAACAGCGACCAGGCCTGCAGTGCGTTCGTGGAGCCGGGGTTCGGCTTTTCCATCCCCCTCATCGTAGTACGCTCCCCCCGCCGGAATCCGGCGGGGGGAGCGCGTCACGGAAGGTGGCGTCAACGCGCAGGGCGCTGCAGTTCCCAGCCCGCGTCCACGTAGTCGAGGTAGTTGTAGACCTTGCGCAGGTAGCCGGTCCAGAGGTCCGCCAGCCGCATCCGCAGCTCGAGGCGCTGCAGCTCCAGCTCGCCCGCGGCCGCTTCGTCCGCCCCGCTGCGCGCCGCCGCCAGTTTTGCCTCGACGCCGCGAAGCTCCTCGAGGGCGAGCCGCACCCGCCGCTCGGCGAACTCGGCGGTCTGGCGGTAACGCTGCCGCTTCGTCTCCACGCGCGAGGGGGTCTGCGCGAACCGCTCGCGGCGTTGCTGCAGCTCGAGCTGCGCCCTGCGCACCGCCGTGTAGGCCGTCGCGTCCAGGGGCACGGTGAGGCCGAGCTCGAAGCCGTACTCCCAGCTTCCCGTCCCCGTTCCCGGCGTCTTGACCACGAGCTGGGTCGAGGGGCCGCGGCTGGAGGCGGAGACCTGGAAGCGGCCGCTCTCGTGGCCCACCCCCGCCCAGACCGACAGGTCGGGGGCGAAGCCGGCCCAGATGCGCCGGAGCTTGTAACGGGCGCGCTGCAGTGCGTAGAGGTCGCGCCGGTAATCGGGCACGTCTTCGAGCGGCACCTCGGGCAGCCGGAAGAGCACGGGGGCGGCCGCGGGGGGACCCTGCAGGCCGTAGGCGGCGGCCTCCTGCTGGGCCAGCTCGAACTGCGCCCGCGCTTCTTCGTAGTCGATCTCGGCCCTGGGGTCTTCCTTGCCCGCCGCCCGCGCCTGTTCCCGCAGCCGTTCGCTGAGCTGGAGCCGGGCGTGGCTCTTGTACAGCTCGGCGTAGGCCACGAGCGCGTCGAAGACGGCGCGGCGCAGGCTGCGGTGCACCGCGCGCTCGGCGTTCTCCAGGGCCTGCTTGCGGCTGAGCAGCTGTTCCGGGGCGTACGACCAGCCCAGGGAGCCGCTCGCGCTGTAGACCCCTCCCTGCTGGACCTTGGCCTTGAGCTGTCCCGAGACCCCCACCTGCGCCGCGAGGTAGTCGATCCGGGCCAGGACCGCCTGCTCCACGAGCAGGTCGTGGTCGGGCGGGCGGTAGCCGAACGCGTCCTCCGGCGTGGCCGCCCGGGCCCCGCCGAGCGCGACCGCCGCGGCCAGGACGCACGCCAGGGCCAGACCGGTCAGGCGGATGGGGTGGCGCATCGCATCACTCCTCTCCAGACGGAGGCAACGGGTACGACTCGACGGAGACCTCGCCGTCCTCCTTGAACGCGTGGCAGCGGATGCAGCCGTCTTGGAAATGCTGGGGGAAGAGCTCCGAACGCATGAGGTGGAGCCGGTGCAGCAGGGGCGCCAGCTTCAGCTTCCCCTGGTGGCAGAGGGCGCAGTCGCGCGGGACCTCCTTGATGATGCCCAGCTCGAAGACCGGGGGGTGCCCCATGCGCTCGCTCAGCGCCGCGATGGCCCTGGGCAGGGGGAACCCACCGAGGGCGTGGCAGCCCACGCAGCTGTTCGGCTCGACCTGCTGCTCGAGCGTTTCCGGATAGGCGTGGCAATCGCGGCAAAGCAACGCGGGACCGCGGCCGTGCGGGCGGGTCTCGAAGGCCGCCACGTCGGCGTCGCTGGCGCGGGTGGAGGGGTGGGGACCGTGGCACTGGAAGCAACCCAACGCGGGCGCGGCGACGTGCGCCTGCTGCACCTCGGCCGGGGAGACGGTGTCCACGACGGGGCCGTCGGACTGCGCCAGCACCGCGACGAGGGCGCCGACGAGCAGGCCGACCAGCCACCAAGACGTTCTTCTAATCACGCTCTCAACCCCCTTGAGCTGCGGGCAGGAAGGGAAGCCCCCTCCTGCCCGGCGACGATGGCCGTACGGATCGGGCTACTGGTTCTTCCAGGTGCCCGGATCGCCGGTCTTGAAGCCCGCTGACACCTCGTGGCAGACGAAGCAGGGAATGGTGTCCGCGTCGGGCGGGGGTGTCGACTGGTAGGTCCCGGGCTCGGGGTGGTTGCCGTGGCAGTCGCTGCACTCGAGCGTGGGCGCCGAACCCGCGGGCGGGTGGTCGCCGCCGCCCATCTGCGCGAGGGCCGTACCGGGAAGCCGGACGTTCGGCAGCAGACCCGACAGGGCCAGCAGACCGATCCCCAGTCCAATACCGAAGACCACCACCATCGTCAGTTTTGCGAGCGATCGAATCATCTGCGGCTCCTTTCATGAAAGCCTGAATTTCCAGTTCAATAGCCCACCGCTTGGATGTGAGGCCTGGCCGTGCAGGAAACGTCCTGTTCCAGCGTTCTCACCTCCCGCTTATCTACCCTTGCGTCCATAATACTAAAGGGTATGTACAACCGTTCATAGGTATGTATGTCCTCAGAATGTTGAGGAGGCGTTTGCGAGAATAACCCGTACTAGAAAGGCGTACCCGGCTCCGGCCTCAGGCCCCCGGCTCGTGCGGGGGGACGAACGACCCGGACTCCAGCCCCGCGAGCAGATGCCGCGCTTCGGCGCACGCCTGCTCGAGCAGGCGGTCCAGGCGCTCGTCTTCCAGGAAGACGGCCCGCGCCGCGAGCTTTTGCAGGGCGGCCGCCGGGGGCCACGCCTCGAGGGCTTCGGCCAGCTCCGACAGCGCAAGCGCCTCCGGGTCGTCGAGAAAGGCGATCAGGGCTTCTTTTGCGTCCATGACCCCATGGTAGTATGACGCGTGTTCGAGCACGACGACCGCCGGCGGCAGGCCCTCGCCGCCGCCCCGCCCGAGGAGCTGCGCCGCCAGCTGGAACGCCTGATCGAGGAGCCTCCCTCGAAACCGCGCGACGGAATCCTCGCCTTCGTCTACCTGACCCTGGCGCAACGCCTCGAGGGCGGCGAGGCCGAGCGCTGTTTCGTGGCCGGCTACAGCTACGCCCGAACCAGCCGCGACCCCCAGGCCAGGCCGCTCGCCGAGAGGCTGCGGGAGGAGTTTCCGGCGTGGCGTCGCTAGGCGCCTGGGCCGCCGCGGCCATCCTCGCCAGCGGGGTGCTGGTGGTCGTGGGCGTGGGGATGATCCGCAGCGGCCGCCGCGACCTGCACCCCAAGGCGATGCTTGCGGCGATCCTGCTGGCGGCCGTTTTTCTCGTCCTCTACCTGATCAAGTGGTCCTTCGTGGGGGCCACCCACTACGGGGGCCCCGCCTGGGGTCGGGTGCCCTACCTGGCGCTGCTGCTCACCCACACCGTCGCCGCGACGCTGAACCTGCCGCTGGTGCTGGTCGCGGTCTACTGGGCGCTACGGGGCGAGCTGGCGCGCCACCGCGTCTGGGTCCGCTGGGCGGTTCCGGTCTGGCTCTACGCCGCGCTCAGCGGCTGGCTGATCTACCTGGTGCTCGCCCGCTACGGCGTGCCCGCCTGAGCCGCTAAACGAAGAAAGCGCCGTGCCTGGTGGCACGGCGCTCGGGTTTTGGTTGCGGGGGCAGGATTTGAACCTGCGACCTTCGGGTTATGAGCCCGACGAGCTACCAGACTGCTCCACCCCGCGTCGCCATCGATTAATTTAACAAAGGTGCGCAGGGCTGTCAAGCGAGGTTCGCGGCCCGATCGCTCCCCCGGCGGCGCCGGGCCCGGGGTAAAGGTGCCGATTTTCTTGTGACGGAAGTGAAGATCCTGATAGAATAGCGCAAAGAATGTCGGTACCGGGAGGAAGTCGTCTTATGAAACCAACGTGGATCATCCTACTGCTTCTCGGGAGTTGGTTCGCCTATGCGCAAACCACCCCGTCCGCCAGTCCCGATCCAGCGGCTTTGGAGGAGCAGCTGAAAAGCCAGCCGGGGGACCTGCCCACCATGGTCGCGCTGGGGCGCGCCTACCTGGACGTGGGCCGCTACGACGACGCGGCGCGGGTCTTCGAGGACGTGCTGGCGCTCGACTATCAAAACTTCCAGGCCCACTTCGGCCTCGGCCTCGCGCTCTACCGCAAGGGCGACCTGCGCGGTGCGCTCTTCGAGTTCGACCAGGTGACCCGACTCTTCCCGGACCGCTACGAAGGTTGGTACAACCTGGCCGTCGCCTACGCCGACCTGGGCCGCTGGGAGGAGGCCTCGGCGGCGTTCAAGAAGGCCCTGGCCCTCGGCGAGGAACAGAACCTTTCCCCCGAGGTGCTGCGGCCCGCCTACCTGGGCCTGGCCTCGTCGCTGCGCAAGCTCGGCTCCCCCGAGGAAGCCGCCGCGGTCCTGATCGAGGCGTTGGGGAAGGTGGGCGAGGACGAGGAGCTGCTCTACCAGGTGGCCGACAACCTGGCGATGGCCGGGAAGCCCAAGGAGGCCATCCCCTACCTGTACAAGGTGCTCAACCGCGACCGCGGGCACGTGGCGGCGGTTAGCCTGCTGGCCGACATCTTCGTGGGGCAGGGCCTCACCGAGCGTGCGCTGCGCGAGCTGGACCGCTCGCTGCAGGCCGTGGACGACCCCGCGGTGCGGGCCAACCTGCTGCTCAAGAAAGCCATGATCCTCAAGCCGACGGATCCGGACAAGGCCTCGCAGCTGCTGCAGGAGGCGACCCGTCTCGACTCGCGCCTCTGGCAGGCCCACTACGACCTGGGCACCCATTGGCTGCGCGCCGGGGACGCGGACCGCGCCCTGGTGGCCTTTCAGAAGGCCTACAGCGTGAAGCCCGACGAGCCGCGCATCCTCGTGGGCCTGGCCGCGGCCTACTTCCAGAAGAAGGACTACAAGCAGGCCTCGCGCTACGCCAAGCTGGCCGCGGCCGCCGCCCAGGGCGACGTGCGGGCGGACGCGCTGCTGGTCGGGGGCAAGAGCGCGTACCGCCTCGGCCGTTACGGCGAGGCGCGGGCGCTGCTGCTGCAGGCCGTGGACCTGATCCCCGACCGCGCCGAGGCCTGGTTGTGGTTGGGGCTGGCGGCCTACGCGCTGCAGGACCTGGACACCGCGGTGCCCGCGCTCGAGCGGGCGGTGCAGCTCAACCCCTCGCCGGTGGCCCGCCTCAACCTGGGGGCGGCGTACCTGGCGGCGAAGCGTTTCAGCGACGCCGAGCAGGTGCTTACCCAGGTGGTCCTGGAAGACCCCAACAACGCCGAGGCTTGGTACAACCTGGGCTGGGCGCTCAAGGCGCTGGCGCGCGAGTCGGAGGCCCAGCGCGCCTGGAAGCGGGCCCTGGAGCTGGGTTTCGAGCCCGCACGCAGCCTCATCAAGAAATGAGCTCGTCAAGGAGAACCTATGCGCTGGTTACGAGAAAACTGGATTGACGCGCTTATCTTCGCGGTGTTTGCGGTTACGGTCGTCGGGATCGTGCTCTTCCTCACCGGCGTGAACCCCTTCAAGGCCAAGGCCCCGTCCGGGGTGACGGCCCCGGTTCCCATCGCCAGCCCCGCGCCCGACGAGACGGCGCCGGCGGGGGCCGACGCCGAGGCCCCGGCGGCCGACGAGCCGGTCACCGTGGTGCCCCTGCTGCCGGCCGCGCCCGAGACCGCCACGGAGCCGCCCGCCGGCGCGGCTCCGTCCGAACCCGCGGCGGCGACGGCGCCGGCCGCACCCGCCGCGCCCGCGGGCCGTACCGAGACCGCCCCGCCCCCCGCCGCTCCGGCGGGGCCGGAGACGGGCATCTTCCGGGTTTCGGTGGGCGCCTTCGGTAACCCGCTCAACGCGCTGGCGCTGGCCCAGAAGCTGGAGGCCCAGGGCTACGCCGTCCGGCTCGAGCCCGTCGGGCGCGTCACCCGCGTGGCCGTCGGCCCCTTCACCCGCCGCGGCGACGCGGTCCAGGCGGCCGAGCGGCTGTCCGGCTACGAGCCGCAGATCTACCGCGGTGACAGCCCCGAACCCACCCAGACCTACCTGCAGGTTGGGGCCTTCAAGCAGCTGGCGTCGGCCGAGGCCACGGTCCGCACGCTGCGCGACCAGGGGATCGGTCCGGTGGTGCTGCAGTACCGCAAGCCCTGGATCAAGGTCTGGGTCGGCCCCGTTGCCCCCGATCAGCTGGCGGCGCTCAAGCGCCGGCTCGTCGAGGCCGGTTTCGAAGTCGTCGAGGTGCGCTAGTGGCCAAGATTCCGGACGCGACGATCACCCGGCTGGTGCGCTACCTGCGGGCCCTGGAGCGCATGGAGGAGGCCGGCGCGGTGCGCACCTCGAGCGAGGAGCTGGCCCGCGCCACCGGGGTCACCGCGTTCCAGGTGCGCAAGGACCTGGCCTACTTCGGCAGCTACGGCACCCGCGGCGTCGGCTACACCGTCCCGGTCCTGCGGCGGGAGCTGCGCCAGATCCTGGGGCTGGGGCGCAAGTGGCGCCTGATCATCGTGGGCATGGGGCGGCTGGGGCAGGCGCTCGCCGACTACCCCGGACTCGCGGAGGGCTACGAGCTGGTCGCGGGCTTCGACGTCGACCCCGGGATCATCGGCCGCCGGGTGGGTCCGGTGACCGTGCGCCCGCTGGAGGAGCTCGAGGCCACGGTGCGGGACGAGCACGTCGACGTCGCCCTGCTGGCCGTACCCGAAGGGCAGGCCCAGGCCGTGGCCGAGCGGCTGGTCCGCGCCGGGGTGCGGGGGCTGCTCAACTTCGCGCCGGTGGTGCTGAGCCTGCCCGAAGAGGTGGCCGTCGAAAACGTCGACTTTATGGCTGGACTTTCCCGTTTAGGTTTCTTTATGCTGAACCCAAGGTGGCGAGAGGAGATGATGGGATGAAGAAGTGGCTGATCTTAGGGGTAGTGCTCGCGGCCGGGGCGCTGACCTCGTGCGGCATGCTTGATATCGGTTTTAAACAGTACTATCAGGTGAACCTCACGCCGGCCATGTGGGGCTTCGAGGTGACGGATACCGGACTCGTGGTGGTCGGCAACACGGCACAGGTCATCGCGGCCCCGGGGGCGCCCGAAGGCGTGCTCGAGCGCATCGAGGTGCATTACCTGGACGCCGGCGGCAACGAGGTCAAGGTAGGGGATTCTTCCTACGTGGCCAACTACCCCGTTCCCATCCCCGCCGGCATCGTCTGCCCCGCCGCCGACGGCGGCACCCAGCAGTGCACCAAGAGCAGCGAGGGCTGGCAGTACGGCTGGGCGTCTTCGGAGCCCTTCGAGTTCAGCCTGGACGGCGACATCGCCTCGCGGGTCTACGAAGCCTACCTCAACGACGCCAACTACCTCGACTGGCACGCGCGCGCGATCTTCTTCGCGCGCACCTCGAACGGCAAGAGCGTTCAATGGGAGCAGGACATCAAGATCATCTTCCCGCTGAAGGCGCAGTAGCCCGGCATCTGCGGGTATACTCGACTCGGTGAGCGTAGAGCCGTCGTTGTCCGCCCTGCCCGAACCGGGCGAAGCCTTCGAGCGAAGGTTGCGCGCCCTGCTTCGTTCCGACGTCGAGTTCATCCAGCTGATCGAAGACGATCTGATCGCCGCCGGGGGCAAGCGCATCCGCCCCCGGCTCGCGTTGCTGGCCAGCCGCGCCCTGGGGGGCGTGCCCCACGAGATGGAGCTGGCGCTGGCCGTGGAGCTGCTGCACTCGGCGACGCTGCTCCACGACGACCTCGTCGACGACGCCGAGACCCGCCGCGGCCGCGAGGCCGCCTTCCGCAAGTACGGGAACGCCGTCTCCGTCCTTTCCGGCGACTACCTGCTCAGTCGTGTCCTCTTCCTGCTGGCCGAGACCGGCCGCATCGAGCTCGTGCACCTCTTTGCCGAGGCGGCGCGGCAGCTGGCCGAGGGCGAGGTGCTGCAGTTCCAGGCCGCGGCCTACCAGGAGTATTCGGAGGCCCAGTACTACCGCATCATCGAGAGCAAGACCGCGGCGCTGATGCGCGCGGCCACCGAGGGCGCGGCCCTTTTGGGGCGGGCGCCCGCGGCCCTGCGCGAGGCGCTGGTCGTCTACGGCCGCGAGTACGGCATGGCCTTCCAGATGCGCGACGACTACCTCGATCTCATGGGGGCTTCGGAACGCCTGGGGAAGCCCGTGGGCGGCGACGTGCGCGAAGGCAAGGTCACGCTGATCACGCTCTGGCTGCTCGAGGCCGAACCCGAGCGCGTAGGGCAGGTGCTGCTGCGGCGCGGGCGCGAGCCCGACGACGTCGCCTTCCTGCGGGAGCTGGCGGTGCGCAGCGGCGTGGCCGAACGCGTCGTCGAGGTGATCGGCGAACGCATTCGCCGCGCTCTGGCGGCGCTGGAGGTGCTGCCCGGCTCCGAAGCGAAGGCCGCGCTGGAAGGTTTGGCCCTTGCGGAACTGGAGCGCTTGCAGTAGACCTAAGCATCGTGGCGGACCAAGGAGGTACCCATGCTCAAGAGCGCCTACAAACCTCCCGGTGAGCCGGGGCTATGGCATGACTTTCTGGCTCAGCTCGAACGCACCTTGGCGCATGTGAACGCCCACCCGGCCACCGTGGAGTACCTGACCCACCCCCGAAGAACGGTGGCCCTGACCGTGCCCGTCCAGCTCGATGACGGCACGGTCAGTTTCTTCAGCGGCTACCGGGTCGTCCACAACATCGCCCTGGGGCCGGCGCGCGGCGGCGTGCGCTACCACCCCCGCGTCTCCCTGGGGCAGTCGGTGGGGCTCGCGGCCATCGCCACCATCCAGTCGGCCGTCTTCCGCCTTCCCTACGGCGGTGCCGCCGGGGGCGTGTCGGTGAACCCGCGCAAGCTCTCCCTCGGCGAGGTCGAGCGGCTGACCCGCCGCTACGCCGCCGAGCTCGTGGACGTGATCGGTCCTGACAAGGACATCCTGGGGCCCGACCTGGGGACGGGCGAGCGCGAGATGGCCTGGATGATGGACACCTTCTCCACCAACCGCGGCTTCACCGAGCCCGGCGTCGTCACCGGAAAGCCCCCGCAGCTCGGGGGCGTTTCCAAGCGCGGCGAGGCCGTAGGCCGCGGCGTCCTCTACGCCGTCGAGGCCTTCACCCGCTTTCAGGAGCAGGACCTCGCCGGCAGCACCGTAGCGGTGCAGGGGTACGGCAAGGTGGGCCGCGCGGTGGCGCGGCTCTTTTCCGAGGCGGGGGCGAAGGTGGTCGCGGTCTCCGACGAGTGGGGCGCGGTCTACAACCCGGACGGCCTCGACTACAAGGCGTTGCTGGCGCACTTCAAGGAAACGGGCCGCGTCGAGGGCTTCGCCGGGGCCCACACCATCGGCCGCGACGCCCTGGTGGGCCTGAACGCCGACTTCCTGATCCTGGCGGCCCTGGAGGGACTGATCAACGAGGGCAACGTGGATCAGGTGCGGGCCAAGGTGATCGTCGAGTCCGCCGTCGGGGCGGTGACCGCCGACGCCGACGCCGAACTGCGGCGCCGCGGGGTTCCGGTCGTGCCCGACGTGATCGCCGGCGGCGGGGGCTTGACGATGGACTACCTCGAGTGGGTGCAGAACTTCTCGATGTTCAACTGGTCGGAGGACCGCGTCTGGTCGGCGATGCAGCGCCGGGTGGCCCAGACGCTGGAAGAGGTGTGCACGTACGCGGAGGCCCACGCGATCGATCTGCGGCTGGCCTCCTACGCCATCGCGGTAGATCAGATCAACTTCTCCACGCACATGCGGGGGGTGTATCCATGAAGAGCGAACCGTTGTCCTACCTGCCGTCCGGCGACCAAGGCCCCTGGGGGATCTACCTGGAACAGGTCGAGCGCGTCACCCCCTACCTGGGCAAGCTCAAGTACTGGGTCGACACCCTGAAGCGGCCCAAGCGCATCCTCATCGTCGACGTGCCCATCCACCTCGACGACGGCACCGTGGTCCACTTCGAGGGCTACCGGGTGCAGCACAACACCTCGCGCGGGCCCGCCAAGGGCGGCGTGCGCTACCACCAGGACGTGACGCTTTCCGAGGTGATGGCGCTGGCGGCCTGGATGAGCATCAAGAACGCCGCCGTGGGGCTGCCCTACGGCGGCGGTAAGGGCGGCATCCGCCTCGACCCGCGGCAGCTTTCCCCCTCGGAGCTCGAGCGCGTCACCCGCCGCTTCACCTCCGAGATCGGCATCCTCATCGGCCCCAAGAAGGACATCCCCGCCCCCGACGTGGGCACCGGCCAGCGCGAGATGGCCTGGATGATGGACACCTACTCGATGAACGTGGGTTCGACCACCCCCGGCGTCGTCACCGGCAAGCCGATCGCCATCGGCGGTTCGCTGGGCCGGCAGGACGCGACCGGCAACGGGGTCTTCTTCACCGCCGCCGCGGCCGCCGAGAAGATCGGCCTGCCCATCGAGGGCAGCCGCGTGGTGATCCAGGGCTTCGGTAACGTGGGCAACGCCGCGGCGCGCGCCTTCTACGACCACGGCGCCAAGATCGTGGCCATCGCCGACGTGACCGGGGCGATCTACAACGAGGAGGGCCTCGACCCCTACGACCTGATCCGCTACGTGGCGGAGTCGGAGACGCGCGGGGTGCGCGGCTACCCGAAGGCCGAGCCGCTGCCCGCCGCCGAGCTCTTCGCGGTTCCCTGCGAGTTCCTGGTGCCGGCGGCGCTGGAGCGCGTGATTACCGAGCAGAACGCCCACAAGGTGCAGACCAAGATCGTCGTCGAGGGCGCGAACGGTCCCACGACGCCGGCGGCCGACGACATCCTCGCCGAGCGCGGCGTCGTCGTGGTGCCCGACGTTCTCGCCAACGCCGGGGGCGTGACGGTCTCGTACTTCGAGTGGGTGCAGGACTTCAACTCCTACTTCTGGACCGAGGAGGAGATCAACCAGAACCTCGAGCGCGTCCTGCGCGAGGCCTTCGAGGCCGTCTGGCAGGTGGCGCAGGACCGCAAGGTGCTGCTGCGCACGGCCGCCTACATCGTGGCGGCGACGCGCATCCTCGAGGCGCGGGCGCTGCGCGGCCTCTACCCCTGAGCCGGCGCGGCCGCGGGGCTTGGTCCGCTTGCGCGGGGATGGGCTAGGCTTGAAGTATGGCACGCCCGCTCGCCGCCGCGCCCGACTGGCCGCACTGCGGCCGGGTCACCCTCAAGCCGTTCGCCTACGGCCTTTCGGCCGAGGAGTGGCGCGGCTTCTGGGAGAGCTTCCGCGACCCGGAGATCGCGGAGTGGAACGGCAACCGCCCGCTGCGGATGCCGCTTTGGCTCTTCAAGCGGGTGGTGCAGGGGGAGATCAAGCGCGGCGACCGCATGGGCTTCGTCATCCTCGACGAACACGGCGACTGGCTGGGCACCCTCGAGCTCTACGAGCTGAAGGGGCGCGAGGCCACCCTGGGCATCATCCTGGGGCGCAAGGACCGCTGGGGGCAGGGCTACGGCCGCGAGGCGGTGCGGGCGCTGCTCGACTACGCCTTCGGCACCCTGGGGCTCGAGCGCGTCAAGCTGCGCACCTTCAGCCACAACCTGCGGGCGCGGCGCGCCTTCGCCGCCGCGGGCTTCCGCGAAGTGGGCTCAGAGGCGCTGCCCGGGGGGAAGCAGGACACCCTGATGGAGGTGCGAAAGGAGGAGTGGCGTGCGCCTTGCGGTGGCGGATGACGTGCGGCCGGTTTACCTGAGCGGGCTTCCCGATGGCGTGGAGGTCGTTCGCTTTCCCGCGGAGGGCGAGCCGGGTCCGGAGGTCCTCGAAGCCGAGTTCGCGGTGCCCACGCGCCGGCGGATGGCCGAGGCCCTGGAGCGGATGCCCCGCCTGCGCGTCGTGCAGACGATCTCGGCCGGGGTGGACTGGGTGCTGCCCCACGTGCCCCCGGGGGTGACGCTCGCCGACGCGCGCGGTGTCCACGACGTGGCCGTGAGCGAGTGGGTGCTGACCGCGCTGCTGACCTCCGTCAAGCGCGTGCCCGAGCTTTGGGAGCGCCAGCAGGCGGCCGCGTGGGAGGGCGGCCTGCGGCCGGGCGAGCTCTGGGGGCAGACCGTGCTCATCCTCGGTTACGGCTCCATCGGGCGGGCGGTCGAGGCGCGGCTCGCGCCCTTCGGGGTTCGCGTCCTGCGCGTCGCCCGCCGCCCGCGTCTCGGCGTAGAGACCCTGGAGGCGCTGGCGGAGCTGCTGCCGCGCGCCGACGCGGTGGTGCTGCTGTTGCCGCTCACCCCGGCGACCCGGGGGCTGGTGGACGCGGACTTTCTGGCGCGGATGAAGCCCGGCGCCCTGCTCGTCAACGCCGGCCGCGGCGCCCTGGTGGACACCGCGGCGCTCTTGGAGGCGCTGCGCGCCGGCCGCGTCCGCGCCGCCCTCGACGTCACCGACCCCGAGCCGCTGCCCGCAGGCCACCCGCTCTGGCGGGCTCCCGGGGTCTGGATTACCCCCCACCTGGCCGGCAGTTCGCCGCGGCTGCGCGAGCGCGGCTTCGCCCTGGTGCGGGCGCAGGTGGCGCGCTACCTGCGCGGCGAGCCGCTGTTCAACGTGGTTCGCGAAGGTTACTGAGCGGCGTAGAATGGGGGCGTACGCCATGGACTTCGATCTCAAGCGCTTCCTGCGCGAGCGGTACCAGGTTTCCGGGCTGGTGGCCCCGGGCCGTTTCGAAAGCGAGCTGGCCAAGCGCATCGGCACTCCGAAGAAGCGCAAACCGGTCCTCGCCGCCTGGCAGGCCTACCTCGGCGAGCCGGGGCGCGAGGCGGTGCGAAGATTTTACGAGCGAACGCTCGAGCCGGGGCCGCACCGGCTCGAGGCCCTGGTCTACGCCCTGCACTACCCCTTCCTGCAGTTCTACGCGCGCGTGGTGCCCGGGCTGCTGCCCGCGAGCGGCCGCGTCCTCGAGGTGGGCGCCTACACCGGGGCGCTCGTGCACGCGCTGGCGCTGCAGCGCCCCGAGCTGGAGTGGCACGCCCTCGAGCCCCTGCCCGCGGCCGTGCGCCGCGGCGAGCAGGTGGGCCGGGAGCTGGGGCTCGAGGTCCGCTGGCACGCGGACTGGTGGGAGACGTTCGAACCCGACGCGCCTTACGACGCCGTCCTGCTGCTTTCGGTTCTCCCCGAAGGGCACCTGCGCACCGACCTGCCTCCCGAGTTCGAAGACGACGCCGCGTTCTACCGCAGCTTCGAGCTGTGCGAGCGCCTGGAGCGGCTGGGGCGGGTGCTGGCGCCGGGCGGCCGCGTCCTCTACGGGCACGGCCCCTTCCTGGGCAAGCACCCCGCCGCCTTCGAACGCCTGCTCGAGGCGATGGGCTTCGAGGAGGTGGAGCGGCACGGTTCCGGCGACTACGTGCTGATCGGGGCCCGCCGCGGGCCGACGCTGCGCGACGCGCGTTCCCTGGGCGCGCGCGCCGCCGCGGTGGCGGACGCGCCCACCGAGGAGCCGCCGGCGGACCGCGCCGAGCAGGCGCGGGCGGCGCTGGCCGCCGGCGACGCGCGGGCGGCGCTGGCAGGGCTCGAGGGCGTGGAGGGCGACGAAGCCGCGGAGCTGCGCGGCCGGGCGTGGGCGGCGCTGGGGCGCTGGCGCGAGGCCGAGGCGGCACTGGCGCAGGCCGCCGGCGAGGAGGCCCGCGACCTGCGGGCCCGGGCGCTGGTCGAGCTGGGCCGTGGAGCCGAGGCGCTGGAGTGGCTCGAACGCCGGGCGGGGCGCGACCCCGAGCGGCTGCGCCTCCTCGCCCGGGCGTACGCCCAGGCGGGCCGCGAAGCCGACGCGCTGCGCGTCTACGCCCGGCTGGGCGGCGAGCGCCCTCCCGGGCTCGAGGCGGTTCTCGAACGTTTCTCGGAGAAGTTGTTCCGCGAGCTGCGCGCGGGCCGGCTGGCCGAAGTGAGCCGGCGGGTGGAGTTCGCCGAGGACCTCTCGCCCGACTTCCTCACCCGCGAGCTGCTCTACCTGGGCCTGCACGCAGCGCTGGGGCAGCGGCTCTGGGCCCGCGCGGAGCGTTACGCGCGCCGCCTCTACGACCTGGGCGAGGTCAGCGGGGCGGTGGGGCTGGCGCTCGCGCACCTGCGCATCCGCGACGTGGACGAGGTCGAGTCGATCGAACGGGCCGACCTGGAAGCCGTCGAGCCCTACCTGACCGACGCGGTGGCGCGCAGCGAGGAGCCGCTGGCGCTGCTGGCGCTGGGGCGGCTGCGCTACGAACAGGGGCGTTACGAAGAGGCACGGCGGCTTCTGGAGCAGGCGGCGCGGGCGGCGCGGGGGGCCCCGGTGGGGGCCGCCTACCGGCTGCTGGCCGAGGTACTCGAGCGCCTCGAGGCCCCGCTGCCGCAGGTCCTGGGGGCGCACAAACGGGCCCACGCCTTCCACCCTTACCCGCCGGGCCGCCTGCTCGAGCTGGCGGAGCGGGCTGCCGCGGCGGGGGAGGAGGTGCTGGCGCGCGAGTTCCTGGGCGCTCTGCGCGAGACCGGGCTGGCCGAGCTGCCGCGGGCGCGCACCGGCGACCTGGTGCGGCTGATCGAGGCCCTGGAGGGCGCGTGGGAGGCCTTCCGGGTGCTCTGGGACGCGCTCGCCCGCACGCCCGGTGCCGGACCCGAGGCGCTGGAGCAGGCCTACCGGCTCTCGCGCCCCTTCGCCGCCGAAGAGGAGGCGGAACGGGCGCTGGCCGCCTACGTGGGGGCGCTCAACCAGCACGGCCGCGCGCAGGAGGCGCTGGCGGTGCTCGAAGCCGAGGTCGAGCGCCGGCCCCACGTGCTCGGCCTGCTCTTCGACCTGGCCGAGCAGTACGAGCGGTTGGCGCGCTTCACCGAGGCCCAGGTCGTCTGGAAGCGCGCCCTCGAGGCCGCCTACTACCAGGAGAAGGACCTGGAGCTGGCGCGCGAGGTGCTGCGCAACCTCCTCTTCCTCAACCCCCACGACCCCGAGCTCGAGCTCTACCTGGGCGAGCTGAAGGCCACCTCGGCCAAGCTCGCCGAGCTCGAGGGCACCCCCGACGCGCTCGCGGGGCAGACCCCCAAGGGCGTGATGACCGCGGACCTGCCGCGCTTCTCCGGGGAGTACCTGATCGTCCTCGGCGGCCACACCCAGCTGCGCAGCCGCCTCAAGCCGCGGCTGGAGGAGCTGGGCCTCAAGGTCGACTGGTTCGACTCCGACTCCACCACCGCGGCGCGCGAGAGCCTGCGCCGCATCCAGAGCCGGCTGGGCCGCGCCCACGGGGTGATGATCGTCAGTTCCTACGTGGGGCACGACCTCTCGGAGCCGGTGCGGGCCGAGGCGCTGGCCCGGGGGGTGCCCGTCTACATCACCCCCGGCCGCGCCCGCGGGGTGACCGGGCTGGTGCGCGCCCTCGCCGAGTTCGCTCCCGAGATCATCAAGAAGGCGATTGGCTAGGCGCCGGCTGGTATGATAGGCGGCGATGACGCAAGAAACCCCCATCGAAAAGCTTGCGATCAACGCGCTAAGGTTCCTGGCCGCCGACGCGGTGGAGGCGGCGAAGTCGGGCCACCCGGGCATGCCCATGGGCGCGGCGCCGATGGCCTACGTGCTGTGGCACGACTTCCTCAAGCACAACCCCGCCGACCCGCGCTGGCCCGACCGTGACCGCTTCGTGCTCTCGGCGGGCCACGGATCGATGCTGCTCTACGCGCTCCTGCACCTCAGCGGCTACGACCTGCCGCTCGAGGAGCTGAAACGCTTCCGCCAGTGGGGTTCGAAGACGCCGGGCCACCCCGAGTACGGCCACACCCCCGGCGTCGAGGTGACCACCGGGCCGCTGGGGCAGGGGATCAGCACCGCCGTGGGGCTGGCCCTCGCCGAGTACAAGCTCGCGGCCGAGTTCAACCGCGAGCGCTTCCGGATCGTCGACCACCACACCTACGTGATCGCCTCCGACGGCGACCTGATGGAGGGCGTCGCCTCCGAGGCCTCGAGCCTCGCGGGGCACTGGAAGCTGGGGAAGCTGATCGTCCTCTGGGACGACAACCGCATCTCCATCGACGGTTCCACCGCGCTGGCTTTCAGCGAGGACGTGCTGGCGCGCTACAAGGCCTACGGCTGGCAGACCCTGGTCGTCGAGGACGGCAACGACACCGGCGAGATCCGCGCGGCCATCGAGGTCGCCCGCGCCCACACCGCCGCCCCGACGCTGATCGCGGTGCGCACCCACATCGGCTACGGCAGCCCTAAGCAGGACACCCCGGACGCCCACGGGGCGCCCCTGGGGGAAGAGGCGCTGGCGGAGACGCGCAAGAAGCTGGGCTGGCCCTACCCGCCCTTCGAGGTGCCCGAGGAGGTCTACGCCCACTACCACCGCGCCCTGGACAAGGGGCTGGCGGCCCAGGAGGCCTGGGAGCAGCGTTTCGAGGCCTACAGCTGGGAGTTCCCGGAGCTGGGGGAGGCGTTCACCCGCCGGGTCGTGCAGGGCGCGCTGCCCGCGGGCTGGCGCGAGCGGCTGCCCCGCTTCGAGGCCGGGGCCAAGGTGGCCACGCGCAAGGCCAGCGGCCAGGTGCTGGCCGCGCTCTCGCCCCATCTGCCCGAGCTCGTGGGCGGCTCGGCCGACCTGACGCCCTCGAACAACACCAAGGCCCCCGACATGGCCGACTTCTCGCCGGAAAATCCCACGGGGCGCTACGTTCACTACGGGGTGCGCGAGCACGCGATGGGGGCGATCCTGAACGGTCTGGCGCTGCACGGGGGCTGGCGCCCCTACGGCGGCACCTTCCTGGTCTTCTCCGACTACATGCGCGGGGCGGTGCGCCTCGCGGCGCTGATGGGCACCCCCGTCGTCTACGTCTGGACCCACGACTCGATCGCCATCGGCGAGGACGGCCCCACCCACCAGCCCGTCGAGCAGCTGATGAGCCTCAGGGCGCTTCCCAACCTGTGGGTGATCCGGCCCGCCGACGCCGCCGAGACCGCCATGGCCTGGCGCATGGCGCTCGAGCGCTCCTCCGGCCCCACCGCGCTGATCCTCACCCGCCAGGGGCTGCCGGTGCTCGACCGCGAGCGCTACGCACCCGCCGAGGAGGCCCTGAAGGGGGGCTACGTCCTCAGCGAACCCCCGGAGCCGCCGCGCGGCGTCCTCGTCGCCACCGGCAGTGAGGTGGCCCTGGCGCTCGAGGCGCAACGGCGGCTCGCGGAAGAGGGCCTGCCCGTCCGCGTCGTCAGCCTGCCCTGCTTCGAGGCCTTCGAGGCCCAGGACGCCGCCTACCGGCGCGCGGTGCTCCCGCCCGAGTTGCCGGCGCTCGCCGTCGAGGCCGGGGCGACGCTGGGCTGGGAACGCTACGCCGACGAGGTGATCGGCCTCGACCGCTTCGGGGCCAGCGCCCCGGGCGAGGTCGTCTACCGCGAGCTGGGCTTCACCGCGGAGCGCGTGGCCGAGCGGATGAAGGCGCTGGTGGAGGGGTAGCTTATGAAAAGGGTCGTCAGCGTATCCATCGGGTCCTCGAAGCGCGATTCCAAGACCGAGGCCGAGTTTTTAGGCCAGCGCTTTTCCATCGAGCGCATCGGCACCGACGGCAGCTTCGAGAAGGCCATCCAGCTCATCCGCGAGCTCGACGCCGACCCCGAGGTGGCCGCGATCGGGCTCGGCGGCATCGACCTCTACCTCTACGCCGCGGGCCGCCGCTACACCATCCGCGACGCCCTCAAGCTGGCGCGCGCCGCGAAGCGAACACCCGTCGTCGACGGTTCGGGACTCAAGCACACCCTCGAGCGCAAGGTGGTGCACGACCTCGACGGCGAGCTGCACTGGAAGGAGCGCAAGGTCGTCATGACCTCGGCGGTCGACCGCTTCGGCATGGCCGAGGCGCTGTGGGAGCACGGCGCGGAGATGGTCTTCGGCGACCTGATCTTCGGCCTGGGCGTGCCCGTACCCATCCGTACCCTGCAGGGCCTGCGCATCCTGGCGCGCATCCTGCTGCCCGTCTTCACCCGGCTGCCCTTCAAGATGCTCTACCCCACGGGCGAAAAGCAGGAGAAGCAGATCCAGGACTGGCGCGGTAAGTACTACGACTGGGCCGACGTGATCGCCGGCGACTTCCTCTACATCAAGCGCTTCATGCCCCCCTCCATCGCGGGCAAGATCGTGCTCACCAACACCACCACCGCGGAGGACGTGGAGATGCTGCGCGCGCGGGGAGCGGCGATGCTGATCACCACCACCCCCCGCCTCGGCGGGCGCAGCTTTGGCACCAACGTCATGGAGGGTGTGATCGTCGCGCTGGCGGGCAAGTACCCGCTGGGCGAGTCCGACTACCTCGAGTACATCGACCGGCTGGGCCTGGGGCCCAACGTCACCCGCTTCGCCGGAAGCGAATAAAATGCGGATTGGAGGCTCACCTGCATGATCAGCGTAACCGACCTGAGACCCGGCACCAAGGTGGAGATGGACGGCGCCCTGTGGGAGTGCGTCGACTATCAGCACCAGAAGATCGGCCGCGGCGGCGCCAAGGTGGTGGCCAAGTTCAAGAACCTCGAGACCGGCGCCACCGTCGAACGCACCTTCAACTCCGGCGAGAAGCTGAAGGACATCTTCGTCGAGGCGCGGGAGATGCAGTACCTCTACCCCGAAGGCGACGACCTGGTGCTCATGGACCTGGAGACCTACGAGCAATACCACGTTCCCCGCGCGGCCGCGGGCGAGGCCGGGAAGTTCCTCAAGGAGGGGATCACCCTGATCGCCGACGTCTACGACGGGCGGGTAATCAAGGTCACGCCCCCCACCGTCGTCGAGCTCGAGGTCACCGAGGCCCCGCCGGGCATCAAGGGCGACACCGCCTCGGGCGGCTCCAAGCCCGCCACCCTCGAGACCGGAGCGGTGGTCAACGTCCCGCTCTTCGTCGAGGCCGGCGAGGTTATCAAGATCGACACCCGCACCGGCGAATACGCCGGCCGGGCCTAGGGAGGCGCACGTGAACGCCAAGGAGATCAAGGCCATCCTGCAGGCGATGGTGGCCACCGAGACCGACGAACTGACGCTCGAGACCCCCGACTTCAAACTGTCGGTGCGGCGCAGCGTGCCCGCGCCGCCCCACGCGCCCGCTCCGGCGCCGCTTCCCGCGGCCGCGCCGGCCGCCCCCGTGCCCGCGGCGCCGCCACCCGCGGCCGAGGCACCCGCAGCGGCGCCCCCCGAGCCGGCGGCCGAGACCGCTCCCGAGGCAGGCGAGTGCCCCGGTTGCGTCGAGATCACCGCACCCATCGTGGGCACCTTCTACCGCAAGCCCGCCCCCGACGCCGAACCCTTCGTGAACGTGGGCGACCGCATCGAGAAGGGGCAGGTCGTCTGCATCATCGAGGCGATGAAGCTCTTCAACGAGATCGAGTCCGAGGTTTCCGGCGTCGTCCGCAAGATCCTGGTCGAGGACGGCGAGCCCGTCGAGTACGGCCAGCCGCTCTTCCTCGTCGAGCCGGCCTAGGGGGCGTATGTTCAAGAAAGTCCTCATCGCCAACCGCGGCGAGATCGCTCTGCGCATCCTGCGGGCGGCGCGCGAGCTGGGCGTGCGCACCGTGGTGGTGCACTCCAAAGCCGACGCCGACAGCCTGCCGGTGCTGCTGGCCGACGAGGCCATCTGCATCGGGCCGCCCAGCCCCCAGCAGAGCTACCTCAACATCCCCAACATTCTCTCGGCCGCCATCATCAGCGGCGCCGACGCCATCCATCCCGGCTACGGCTTCCTCGCCGAGAACGCCCAGTTCGCGGAGATGACGGCGGAACACGGCATCACCTTCATCGGGCCCACGCCCGAGAACATGCGCATGCTCGGGGACAAGGCCACCGCGCGCCGCATCGCCCGCGAGGCGGGGGTGCCGGTGGTTCCTGGCACCGACGCGCTGGAGAACGTGGAGCAGGCCCTCGCCGCCGCCGCTGAGATCGGCTATCCGATCATCCTCAAGGCCTCGGCGGGGGGCGGCGGCCGCGGCATGCGGGTGGTGCACAACCCCGAAGACCTCGAAAACGCGGTGCTGCAGGCGCAGGAGGAGGCGCGCGCCGCCTTCGGCAACCCCGAGATCTACCTGGAGAAGTACGTCGAGGAGCCCAAGCACGTCGAGGTCCAGGTCCTGGGCGACGGCGAGCGGGTGGTGCACCTGTGGGAGCGCGACTGCTCGATCCAGCGGCGGCACCAGAAGCTGCTCGAGGAGGCCCCCTCGATCCTCCCGGACGAGGTGCGCCAGGGCCTGGTCAGCGCCGCGGTCAAGCTGGCCGAGCACATCGGCTACACCTCCGCGGGGACGCTCGAGTTCCTGGTCGATCGCGAGGGCCACTACTACTTCATCGAGATGAACACCCGCATCCAGGTCGAGCACCCGGTCACCGAGATGATCACCGGCGTGGACCTGGTGGCCGAGCAGTTCCGCATCGCCGCTGGCGAGGGCCTGCGCCTGCACCAGGAAGAGATCGAGGCCCGCGGCCACGCCATCGAGGTGCGGATCAACGCCGAGGACCCCGACCGCAACTTCCGACCCTCGATCGGCAAGATCGAGACCCTGCTCTGGCCCGGAGGGAACGGCGTCCGCATCGACTCCCACGTCTACACCGGCTACCAGATCCCCAGCCAGTACGACTCGCTCATCGGCAAGGTGATCGTCTGGGGGGCCGACCGCGAGGAGGCCATCCGGCGCATGAAGCGGGCGCTCTCCGAGACCGTCGTGGACGGCCCCGGCCTGAAGACGACCGTCCCCTTCCACAAAAAGGTGCTCGACAACGCCTTCTTCCGCCGCGGCGCGATCTATACCAACTTCATCGCGCGCCGCATGTCGGAGTGAGCGGGCGATGCGGTAAGGTGGAGCCATGGTGGAGTACGAGCTCAGCGACGCGGCGATCATCGGCATCATCACCCTGAGCCTCGAGGGGCTCGAAGGCGCGCGGCTGGCCAGCGGCGGCGGCCGCAGCGTGGGCGACGTGCTCTCGGGCCGCCGCGGCCGCCCGGTGCGCATCTCCCGCGAGGAGGGGCGCATCCGGGTCGAGCTGCAGCTGGTGGCCCGCTACGGCGAGCCGCTCCGGGAGCTGGCCGAGCAGGTGCAGCGCACCGTCTACGACGTGCTCACGGCCACGACCGGGCTCAAGGTCGAGGCCGTGGACGTGGTCTTCGCCGACGTGACCGCCGAGGGGGAGCATGCGGCGTAGGGCGCGCGAGCTGGCCTTCAAGGTGCTGTTCGAACATCTCCAGGGCGACGTGCCGCTGGAGGAGGCCTGGCGGCACGCGCTCGAGGGGGAGGAGCTGGACGAAGAGGGCCTCGCCTTCGCCCGCCGCCTCGTGGACGGCTTCGCCCGCCGCGCCGCCGAGGTGGACCGCATCCTGGCCGAGACCGTCGAGGGCTGGGACTTCGGCCAGATGTCCAAGACCGACCTGGCGGTGCTGCGCCTGGCCACCTACGAGATGCTCTACGAGGACACCCCCTTCGCGCCGCTGATCGAGGTGGCCGTCAAGATCGCGGGCAAGTACGGCGGGGAGGACTCCGGAAAGTTCGTCAACGGCGTGCTCGCGCGGCTCAAGCGGCGCATCGACGCCGGGGAGCTCACCGCCGCGCCCAAGAAGGACTGAGAGGTGAACGACGTGCCCACACGGATGAGCGGTCACGAGGTGGCGAAATCTGTCTATGCGGAGCTGCGCGAGGTGCTGGCGGGCCTCGGCTACACGCCGGCGCTGCGGGTTGTGCGGCTGGGCGAGGACCCCGCTTCGGTCTCCTACACCCGGCTCAAGGACAAACGGGCCCGGGAGCTGGGCCTCGACAGCCGGGTGCTCGCGCTGCCCGAGGCCACCTCCCAGGAGGAGCTGCTCGAACTCGTCGCCCGGCTCAACGCCGACCCGGCCGTGGACGGCATCCTGGTGCAGCTGCCGCTACCGCGGCACGTGGACGCCCAGGCCGTGCTGGAGGCGATCGACCCCGCCAAGGACGTGGACGGCTTCCACCCCTTCAACGTGGGCCGGCTCTGGTCGGGCGGGCGCGCGCTGCGCCCCTGCACGCCCTCGGGGATCCTGCGCATCCTCGACCACTACGGGATCGCGCTCGAGGGTAAGGAGGCCGTGGTGGTAGGGCGCAGCAACATCGTCGGCAAGCCGCTGGCGGCGCTGCTGCTGGAGCGTAACGCCACGGTCACGGTGGCGCACTCGCGCACCCGCGACCTGGCGTCGGTGACCCGCCGCGCCGAGGTGCTGGTGGCGGCGGCGGGCCGTCCCGGCACGATCACGCCGGCGATGGTGCGCGAGGGCGCGGTGCTGGTGGACGTGGGCGTCAACCGCGTAGGAGACAAGCTGGTGGGCGACGTCGACCCCGAGGCCTGGGCGAAGAGCTCGGCCTACACCCCGGTGCCCGGGGGCGTGGGGCCGATGACCGTGGCCATGCTGCTCGCCAACACGGTGCAGGCGGCGAGGTGGCGCCGGGGATGAAGGCGCTTTTGGCCAATGAGGTGCTGTGGGCCGCGTTGATCGCCAACTTCGTGGCTCAGGGCCTCAAGCTGATGATCCACTACCTCTTCGAGCGCCGCTGGTCCTGGGAGCGCCTGCTCGAGTCAGGGGGCATGCCCAGCAGCCACTCGGCGATGGTGACGGCGCTCGCGACCGGGGTGGGCTTCGTCGCGGGGCTCGACAGCGTCGCTTTCGCGGTGGCCCTGGTCTTCGCGCTGATCGTGATGTACGACGCCACCGGGATCCGGCGCGCCGCCGGCCAGCAGGCCGAGCTGCTCAACGATCTGGTCGAGGAGCTGCGGGCTGTGCTGCACGAGGGTTTCAAGCCCAAGCCGCTGAAGGAGCTGCTGGGGCACACCTACCTCGAGGTGCTCATGGGCGCGATCCTGGGCGTGGTCGTGGCCTGGCTCTACGTCGTCCGCTAGGGCGGCGCGGTAAACTTGTCCCAACGGGGTCTGTTAATATTGAACCGAGTATAAGTCGAGGGGGTCGCTATGTTGTCGCCGTTGGAAAAACTGCTGTTCGTCCTGGCGTTGCTGGCTTCGGGCTACTTCGGCGGAATCGGGTTCTGGCGCATCTACAAGGCGGTCGTGCGCGGCAAGCCGGCGCCCGGTCGGCTCGACCGGCTGCCCGAGCGGATCGGCCACGCGCTGTGGCTCTTCGTCACCCAGCAGACCGTCTTCAAGCGTCGGCCGCTGGTCTCGGCGCTGCACGCCCTCGTCTTCTACGGCTTCATCTACTACCTGGCCGTCAACCTGGTCGACGTGCTCGAAGGCCTCTTCGGTCTGCACGCGGTCGGAGGCTGGTGGAACCCCTACAACCTCCTCGCCGACCTGCTGACCGCCGCCATCCTGGTGGGCATCGTCGGCCTGATGATCCGCCGCTTCGTGCTCAAGCCCCCCGAGTTCACCTTCAACCCGCGGGTGAAGCTGCACGAGAAGGTGGCCGCGGGCATTCCCCGTGACTCGGCGATCGTCGGCGCCTTCATCACCTTCCACGTGGGTTCGCGGCTGCTCTCCAAGGCCTCGCAGCTGGCGCTCGAGGGGACCGACCCCTACCAGCCCGTCGCCTCGGCGCTGGCGGGGGTGCTCGCCGGCGTGGGGGAGGGGGGCCTGGTCGCGCTCGAGCACGTCTTCTGGTGGGGTGCGATCGGCTCCATCCTCGCCTTCATCCCCTACTTCCCCCGCTCCAAGCACATCCACCTGATGGTCTCGGCCTTCAAGCTCACCTTCCGCACGGAGAAGCCGGGGGTGCTCGACCCCATCGACTTCGAGGACGAGTCGGCCGAGTCGTTCGGGGTGGCCCGGCTCGAGGACTTCAGCTGGCCGCGGCTGATCGACCCCTACGCCTGCATCATGTGCAACCGCTGCGCCGACGTCTGCCCGGCCAACGTCACCGGCAAGGCGCTCAACCCCGCGGCCCTGATCATCAACGAGCGCTACGAGTTCAACGACATCCTCCCCGCCTTCGCCGCCGGCGAGGCCAGCCCCCGCCCCCTCATGGACTTCGCCCTCGAGGCCGACGCGCTGTGGTCGTGCACCACCTGCATGGCCTGCGTCGAGGTTTGCCCCGTGGGCAACGAACAGATGCTGCACCTGGTCGACATCCGCCGCGAGCGGGTGCTGATGGAGGGCGACTTCCCCGCGGAGCTGCAGAACGCCTTCCGCGGGATGGAGCGCGCTGGCAACCCCTGGGGCATCAGCCAGGACAAGCGCATGGACTGGGCCGAGGGGCTCGACTTCAAGGTGCCCACCACCGCCGACAACCCGCACCCCGAGGTGCTCTACTGGGTGGGCTGCGCCGCCAGCTACGACCCGCGGGCCCAGAAGATTGCGCGCAGCATGGCCGAGATCCTTAACGCCGCCGGGGTGGACTGGGCGGTGCTGGGCACCCGCGAGAAGTGCACCGGCGACTCGGCGCGGCGCGCGGGCAACGAGTACCTCTTCTTCCAGCTCGCCACCGAGAACGTGGCCACCCTGAACGAGGTGGCGCCGAAGAAGATCGTTACCACCTGCCCCCACTGCATGCACACGATCGGCAACGAGTACCCCCAGTTCGGCGGCGAGTACGAGGTGGTCCACCACAGCGCCTTCATCGAGCAGCTCCTCGCCGAGGGGCGGCTGGACGTCAAGCCCTTCGACGCCGGCGCCAAGGCGACCTTCCACGACCCCTGCTACCTGGGCCGCCACAACGGCCAGTACGAGGCGCCCCGCGACGTGGTGGGGGCGCTCGGCTTCGTGATCGAGGACCCGGGCCGCAACCGCGAGAACGCCTTCTGCTGCGGCGCCGGCGGCGCGATGTTCTGGAAGGAGGAGGCCCCGGGGGCCGAGCGCATTCCCGAAAACCGCTACCGCGAGCTGGTGGGCACCGGGGCCGAGGTGATCGCCACCGCCTGCCCCTTCTGCACCCAGATGTTCGAGACCGAGGCGGCGAACGCCGAGGGCGGGCCCGAGGTGCGCGACCTCGCTGAGCTGGTCGCCGAGGAGCTGCGCAAGAAGCGGGCCTACCTGGGCAGCAGCCGCCCGGCGCTGGGGTAGCCGCGCACCCGTCCCCGAGGGCTATACTTGAGTACCCCACTCGGGTATACTGAACGCATGAGCGAGGAGACCCAAAGCCAGGCCGCCGCGGCCGAGGCGGCCGAGCTGCCCACCAAGGAACAGATCCTCGAGGCCCTGAAGGTGGTCAAGGATCCCGAGATCCCCATCAACGTCGTGGACCTGGGCTTGATCTACAACGTGGACGTCAAACCCAACGGCATCGTCGACATCGACATGACCCTGACCGCGATCGGCTGCCCGGTGCAGGACATGATCAAGGCCGACGCCGAGCTGGCGGTGATGCGCGTGCCCGGGGTCAAGGGGGTGAACGTCGACTTCGTCTGGAGTCCGCCCTGGACGCCCGCCAAGATGAGCGAAGAGGGCAAGAAGCAGATGCGCATGTTCGGCTTCAACGTCTGAAGCCGCTGCGATGAGGTACAGGCCGGCGCCGCGCCGGCCTTTTCGTTAGACTGAGACCATGCGCTATACCCGAGAACGGCTGCTGGAGCTCGAGGACCGCGCCCTCGCCCCCTACGCCATGCGCGCCTCCGAAACCCGCGGGCGCGAGCACCCCGAGCCCGAGTCGGCCTACCGCACGCCCTTCCAGAAGGACCGGGACCGTGTGCTGCACACCACCGCCTTCCGGCGGCTGGAGTACAAGACCCAGGTCTTCGTCAACTACGAGGGCGACTACTACCGCACCCGGCTCACCCACACCCTCGAGGTCGCCCAGGTGGCGCGCAGCCTGGCGCGGGCGCTGGGGTTGAACGAGGACCTGGCCGAGGTCGTGGCCATGGCCCATGACCTGGGGCATCCGCCCTTCGGCCACGCCGGGGAGCGGGTGCTGGCCGAGCTGATGGAGGCCCACGGCGGCTTCGACCACAACAAGCAGTCGCTGCGCATCGTCACCTGGCTCGAGCGCCGCTACCCCGGCTTCCGCGGGCTCAACCTCACCTGGGAGGTGCGCGAGGGCATCGTCAAGCACGAGACCGTCTACGACCTGCCCTCGGCCGAGGACTACGAGCCGCAGCGGCGCCCCACCCTGGAGGCGCAGATCGTCAACCTGGCCGACGAGATCGCCTACAACGCCCACGACCTCGACGACGGCCTGCGGTCGGGGCTGCTGCGCCCGGGGCAGCTCGCCCAGGTCGAGGTGCTGCGCGAGCTCGCCGCCGAGCTCGAGCTCGACCTCGAGCGGCTGTCCGAGTTCGACCGCCGCGTCTTCATCCGCGAGCTGCTGGGGCTGATGATCACCGACGTGGTCGCGGCCACCGACGCGGTGATCGCGGCCGAGGGCATCGGGAGCCTCGACGACGTGCGGCGCTTCCCCGTGCCGCTGGCGCGCTACTCCGAGCGGCTGGGGGCGCAGATGGCCGAGCTGCGCGGCTTCCTCTACGCCAACCTCTACCGCCACTACCACATCGTGCGCCAGGTGGCCAAGGCCAAGCACGTCCTGGAGCGGCTCTTCGAGGCCTACACCCAGATGCCCGAGATGCTGCCGCCCGGGGTGCAGACCGCCGCCGAGGAGGAGGGGCTGTTCCGGGCCGTCTGCGACTACATGGCGGGGATGACCGACCGCTACGCCCTCGACGAGTACGCGCGCATCTTCGATCCCTACGGACGCTAGCCGCCGGGGTTGGGGTTCTTCCAAAGCGCCAGGCCGCGCACCGGGGCGTAGACCTCGATGGGCTCCAGCGGCTCCCCGTCGGCCGAGAAGCGGTGGATGCGGTCCGAGCCCCTGCGGGCCGCGTAGAGGATGCCCAGGCTGTCGACGACGACGTCCACCAGGCTGAGCGGGTCCTCGTTCTGCATCGCCGGCAGCGCCAGGCTCTGGATGACCCTGCCCTCGGGGTCGAGCTTGCGAATCTTCTGGGCGTCGGCGTCGAAGATGTAGAGGTGGTCGGCCTCGTCGATGCCGAGGCCCGAGAGCACGCGCAGCTCGTCCGAGCCCTTGCTCTTGCGGAAGGCGTAGCGCGAGAGGTAGCGCCCCTCCAGCGAGAAGCGCTGCACCTGGCGGTTGCCGTAGTCGAGCACGTAGAGGAAGTGGCGGCTGGCCACGATCTTGCGCGGGGTGTTGAACTGGCCCTTGCCCGCCCCCTTGCCACCGAAGCGCCCCAGCGGGGTGCCCTCGAGGTTGAAGCGCTGAATCACGTGGTTCTCGCTGTCGAGGACGAGCAGCTCGCCCAGCTCCGAGGCCGTCACCGAGGCGGGGTAGAGGAATTCGCCGGGCTTGACGCCGTAGGGGCCGATCGAGGCCACCAGCTTGCCCTCGGGGCTGAAGCGGTGAACCATGCGGCTCTGCCCCGAGCCGTACTCGAAGACGGTGATCCAGACGTGCCCTTCGCGGTCCACGGTCAGGTCGAGCGGGGGCGAGGCGAACATGCCGGGGGCGGTGCCCACGCCCGAGAAGAGCTTCAGCGGGGTGCCGTCGGGCTCGAGCAGCCGGATGGAGCCGCGCTTGGCCTCGGCGGCCACGGCCAGGTAGAAGGGGCGCGAGAGCTCCTGGGTGTCCTTGAACTTGCCCTTGAGGGTCTCGATCACCTCTTCGAGGGTGGGGCGCTTGTCGGCCTCCTTGGCCAGCATGCGCATGATCAGGTCGTTGATGGGGGCGGGGATCTCGGGGTTCAGCTGTTTGGGGGGCGTGGGCAGCTCGTAGATCTGCTGGTGGATCACCGACTCGTAGCCGCCCTGGAAGGGCGCCTGGCCGGTGAGGCTTTCGTAGAAGACGATGCCCAGGCTGTAGATGTCGGAGCGGTGGTCGATCCGCTGCCCCTTGGCCTGCTCGGGGCTCATGTAGACCGGGGTGCCGATGCGCGCGCCGGTGATCGTCAGGCGCGTGAGCACCTTGCCCGCGGCGATGCCGAAGTCCATCAGGCGCACGCCCTTGGGGTCGACGCGCCCCTCCTCGTCGATGGCGCTGCGCAGGATCATGATGTTGCCGGGCTTGATGTCGCGGTGGATGATGCCCTGGGCGTGGATGTGCCGCAGCGCGTCGGCGACGTGGCGCATGATGTTGATGGCCGCGGGCACGGTGAGCCGGCGGTTCTCGATGAGGCGGTCCAGCTCCTCGCCGTCGAGGAACTCCATGGCGATGTAGTGGGTGTCGCCGAAGGCGCCGTGGTCGTAGACGCGCACGATGTTGGGGTGCTTGAGCTTCTGCAGCACCTCGGCCTCGCGGTGGAAGCGCTTGACGAAGCGGGTGTCGCTCACGAACTTCTCCTGGGGAATCTTGAGCGCCACCATGCGCCCGTCGCTCTTGCGGCGCGCCTTGTAGACCGAGGCCATCCCCCCGATGCCGATGCGGTCGAGGATCTCGTAGCGGCGCTCGAGCTCCGGAGCGGTGGTCTCCCGCAGCGTCGGGTTACGGCGCGCCTTGGGGCCGCGCGCACGCCGGGGGCGGCGCTTGCGGCGGCCGCGGACGCGCGCCGGGCGCAGCGCCACCGGATAGGCGACGAGGCCGAGCGAACCCAGACCCAGCGCCGGCCCCACCGCGCCCCCGGCGTAGCCCAGCAGCGCCACCTCCGCGCCGATCACCCCCACCCCCAAAAGCGCCATGAGCGAGGTGTTGAGCCGGAGCGCCAGCACCAGCGTCAACAGGAACAGCGAGAGGGCCACCGTGTATTCGATCATCGTATCCGTACCGCCACGACGGTGATGTTGTCTGTACCGCCGCGCTTCACCGCCTGGGCTGTCCAGTAGTCTACCGCGGATTCAAGGTCCTTTTGGTCCAGGTCGACGACCCACTCCTCCGGCGGCACCAGGTTGTACAGCCCGTCGGTGGTGAAGACGTAGACGTCGCCGCGCACCAGCTCCACCGGGGTGACCTCGAACTCGGCGTCCTCGACGCCCAGGGCCTGGGTGAGCATGTTACGCCAGGGGTGTTCCTCCGCTTCCCAGTCGGTCATCCGCCCCATGCGCACCTGCTGGGCCACCCAGGAGTGGTCCTGGGTGAGCAGCTTCAGCTCGCCGTGGCGGTAGCGGTAGGCGCGTGAATCGCCGATGTGGCCGATAAAGCCCTTGGGGGCGTTCTCGAAGGCGATCAGCGCGGTCATCGTGGTGCCCATTCCCTGGCTGCCGGGGTGGCGCGCGGCGTAGTTGCGGATCCGCCGTTGCGCCAGGGTGAACGCCTTGAGCACGAGCCGGTCGAGCGGGACCCCGGGGCGGTGGCTGGCCAGGTGGTCGGCGTAGGCGCGCACCGCCTCGCTGAGGCTGTCGATGGCGATCTTGGAGGCGATCTCGCCCGCCTCCGCGCCGCCCATGCCGTCGGCCACCCCGGCGACCAGGAGGTTGCCCTTGGGCGTCGGGTAGACCGCGGCGCGGTGGAAGTCTTCGTTGTTGCGCCGGACGCGGCCAATGTTGGAAGCGGTGGCGATTTCCAGACGGTCGGTAAGGTGCATAAGCCGCGGGACTCCTTCCCTTTATAATAACCGTTGAATGGACTTCGAACTGAGCGACCTTATCGAGCTCTTTGCCTACAAGCTGGACGACCTCGCCGCCGGAAGGGAGCCGCGCGGGGGGCGCGGTTCGATCCTGCGGCTGCGGCGGCACCTGCTGGAGGTCAAGCTGCCCGGCCCGCTGGCCAAGCGTTTCCGCGAGGAGGACCGCCGCTGGCGTGAGCTGCAGGCGGCCGAGCCGGCCGCCGCGGCCGGCTCGGAGCCGCCCGCCCACGCCGAGCCGCCCGCTGCCGAGCTCGACCTGGGCATCGTCGACCTGCCGCTCGAGGAAGACGTTCCGGCTGAAGGCGCCCTGACCCAGGGGGTGCTGCAGGCGCTGGCCGAGGACGTCTACTGGGCAGGGCTGCGGCGCGACCTCAAGCGCGTCGCGCGGGGTCTGATCGGCGGCCAGCGCTACGAGCTGCGGCTGGCCTACGCCTTTTTGCAGAACTTCGAGGCCTACGCCCAGACGCCGAGCTTCGCGCGGGACTTCAACCTCTCGAAGTTCACGCTCAGCGAGGCGATTCCCGCGCTTTCGGACCCGCTGGTCACCCTCGACGACGAGGAGATCGCCGCAGCGCTCCTGCGCGAGGTCTTCCAGATCGCGCTGCGCCTCGGTGACGGCCGCACCTACCCGCTGCCGTTGCCGCCCGAGGGCGTGGTGCCGTACCTGCGGCGGTTCCTGCGCCGCATCATCGAGACCCCCGAGTCGCTGCCGCTGGTTGCACCCGGCGGGGGCCCCACCACCGAGGAACTGCGCACGGCGCTCGACGAGGCCCGGCGCAGCGCCCTGACCGCCCACGAGCGCGAGCAGCTGGTGCGCGACCTGGAGGCCAAGCTGCGCGAAGTTGCGGCCCAGGAGCGCCGGATGCGCATGGTGGCCGAGGAGGACCGCCGCCGTTTCATGGCCGCGGCCGAGCGCCTCAGCGCCGTCCTGCGACGCTACCTGCCCGCGCCCCGCGGCGAGGGGGCCATGCCGGTCGTCCCCGAGCCCCTGGGCGATTCCGGCGCCGGTCCCAAGCTCGACGAGCTGGACCGCGAGGCCACGATGGTCACCCTGCGACGGATGCCGACGCGGCTGGCGCTGGGCGGGGTGCCGCTGACGCTCAGCGTGGCGGGCGAGCACACCCAGCTGACCGTGGCCGACGAGGACCGCCCCCTCAAGCCGGGGGAGCCGCTGATGGTGCCCTACGAGAACTGGGAGGTCTGGGCCTTCCTGCGCGACGACTACGTGCACGTCCGCCTGGAGATGCGCGAAGGGGCGCAGCTGTCCGCGCTGCTTTCCGAGGGACGGGTGCTGGCGCACCTGGTGCACCCGCACCGGGACTACGCCTACCTGAGGTTGCTGCGGGCCTTCTCGGCACGCCTGAAGGGCCCCGTCAACTACGAGGAGTTCGCGCCCGAGTCGGCGGCGAAGTTCCCGGAGGCGTCGCTGGACACGCTCGAGGCCTTCGCTCGCAAGGGCCTGGGCGTGGTCAAGGACCGCCTTAAGCGCACCCCGGGGGGCCTCAAGTTGATGCGCGAAGTCGCGACCTCGCTGGGGCTCGAGCCCGAGGGGCAGCGGCTGCTGCGCGTCCTCGGCGACTGGCTCAACTTCCGCCCCCCGACGCGCGAGACCCTGGGTGGCGAGCTGGGTGTCTCGACGATCGCCGGCGAACCCGTCAACGTCAGGGCCGGCAACCTGGTGCTCTCGGTGCGGCAGACCGACGACGCCGTCTACGTGGGAGCGGCGGGGGCGGTGCCCCGCAAGCTGGGTGACCTGCTGATCTGGCCGCTCGAGGACGGGGCGGTGGTGATCGCGCGCGAGGGCAGCCGGCTGGCCCACACCCAGGTCAGGGTTGTTTAAAACGGTTGCCACTTTACGCTCCGCCTCGTTATAATCCGAGCCAATGCTGAAGGTATTACAAAACCCAGACTTCGCACGTCTGTTTATCTCGAACTTTATCTCCGAGGTCGGTAGCCAGATCTACCGCGTCGCCATACCGGTCTGGGCCTACACCCAGACCGATTCGGCGCTCACCGCGGCCATGGTCATCGCCGCGCAGTTTTTTGCCAAGATGGTCGTGGGGCCGTTGCTATCGCCGCTGCCCGACCTCTACGACCGCCGGCAGCTGATGTTCTGGTCGGAGGCGCTTTCGGCGGTGGCGGTGGCCTTGCTGCCGCTCTTTTTCATGGAAAGCGTCGCGGGCTGGGTCCTCGTCGCCCTGCTGCTCGGGGTGCTGCAGTCGATCGGCGATCCCGCGGTGAACACCGTGGTCCCGGAGCTGGTGGGCGAGGAGGACCTGGACGCGGCCAACAGCCTCATCGAGCTGCCCCGCCGCTCGCTGGAGATGATCTTCATGGGCATCGCGGGCGTCCTCGTGGGGCTGCTCGGCGCCTACACCGCCTTCTGGATCGACGCGGTCTCGTTCGCCCTGTCGGCGCTGGTGCTGCTGAGCCTGCGGCCGCTGCCGGCTCCGGGCGACGGCATGGGGAAGAGCGGCTACTGGGGGATGGTGGCCGGCGGGCTGCGCTACGTTCTCAGCAACCCGGTGACCCGCTACGTGATCGGCGTGCTGGCCCCGGCCGCGATGTTCGGGGCGATCGACGCCACGGTGCCGCCGGTGCTGGCCACCCAGGTCTTCGCCGGAGGGGACGACAAGCTGGGTTCGATGTACTACGGCTTCATGGAGGCCTTCTTCGCCACCGGCGCCGTCCTCGGTCTGCTGGCGGTCACGACGGTTACAAAGCGGTTTTCCCGGCCGCTGGCCTTTCTGGGCGGCCTCGCCGTCTTCGGGGTGGCCGAGTTGCTGATCGGCGTCTTCGAGTTCTGGTGGCCGGTGCTCGTCTTCCAGGCGGTCATGGGTTTCGCCAACCAGATCTTCATCGTCCCCGCGCGCTCGCTGATCCAGCTGGGCGTGGAGCCGCGTTTTCTGGGCCGGGTGATGGCCGCCTGGGGGGCGGTGATGGGGGGCGCGGCCCTGGTGGGCATGATGCTGGGCGGCTTCCTGGCCCAGTTCTTCGGGCCCCAGGCGGCCTTCATCATCGGCGGCGGCGGCGTCCTCGCTGCGGCGCTGTTCGGCCTGGTGCGCGGGGTTCCCAAGGTGTGACCCGCGGGTCAGTTATAGTGGGGCATGCCTGAAACGAGCCTACCCCGCTGGGACCTTTCCCCGCTCTACGACTCCACCGAGGACGAGCGCTTCCTTGGCGACTGGGCGGCGCTGGAGCGCCGCATCGACGCCCTCGCCCGGGCCCTGGAGCGGCGCCGGGTGGGGCGGGACGACGCCGAGCGCAGCCCCGAAGCCTTCCATGACGTCGTCGAGGCCCTGAACGCGGTGCATGAGGCGGCCCTGCCGCTCCGGGCCTACGTTCACCTGCGGCAGGCCGCCGACGCCGGCGACCGCGAGGCCGCGGCGCGGATCAGCGAGCTCGAGGGGCTGCTGCTGCGCGTCGACCGCTGGATTCCGCGCATCGTGGCCTGGTGGGGCGGCTTCGAACCCGGGCCCTGGGCGGGAGACTACGCCCTGCTGCTGCGCGAGGCGCGGGTACGGGCCGCCCACCTGATGAGCGAGGACGAGGAGACGCTGGCGGCCGAGCTGGCCCTGCCGGGCGAGCGGTCCTGGGTCCGCCTCTACGGCAACGTCTCGAGCCGCATCGCCGTGCGCTTCGAGGGCGAGGAGCGGCCCATCACGGCGCTGCGCAACCTGGCCTACGACCCCGACGAGGCGCGGCGCAAGGCGGCCTACGAGGCCGAGCTGGCCGCCTGGAAGGCGCACGCCGACGAGATCGCCGCCAGCCTGAACGGCGTCAAGGGCGCGCGGATCGTCCTGAACCGCCGCCGCGGTTGGGCGGACGCGCTCGAGCCCACCCTGCACGAGCGGCGCATCACCCGGGCGGCGCTCGCGGCGATGCAGCGGGCGGTGGAGGCCAGCCTGCCGGTCTGGCGCCGCTACTTCCGGGCCAAGGCGCGGCGGCTGGGCAAGGCGCGCCTCGACTGGTGGGACCTCTTCGCCCCCGTGGCCGAGGAGCGGCGGCGCTGGAGCTGGGAGGAAGCCCGTGCCTTCATCGTGGCGCACCTGCGCACCTTTTCGCCCGCCACCGCCGAGCTGGCCGACCGCGCCTTCCGCGAGCGCTGGATCGACGCCGAGCCCCGCTCCGGAAAGCGTGGAGGGGCGTTCTGCATGCACGTCGGGGGCGGGGCGAGCCGTATCCTGGCCAACTACACCCCCAGCTTCGACGCCGTTTCCACGCTGGCGCACGAGCTGGGCCACGCCTACCACAACCTGCGGCTGGCGGAGCGGCCGCCGCTGTTGCGGCGCACGCCGATGACGCTCGCGGAGACCGCTTCGATCATGAACGAGACGGTGGTTACCCGGGCGGCGCTGGCCGAGGCGGAGGGCGACGACGCGGCCCTGATCCTGGACACCTGGCTCACCGGCGCGGCGCAGGTGGTGGTCGACATCCACGCCCGCTTCCTCTTCGAGTCGTGGGTCTTCGAGCGGCGCGCGGAGCGCGAGCTCGCCCCCGAGGAGTTCGCGGAGTTGATGGAGGAGGCCCAGGAGCGCACCTACGGCGAGGCCCTGGCCACGCGCCACCCCTACATGTGGGCGGTCAAGCCCCACTACTACGGCAGCGACTTCTACAACTATCCCTACACCTTCGGGCTGCTCTTCGGCCTCGGCCTCTACCGCGCCTACGAGGGCGACCCCGCGGGCTTCGGCGAGCGCTACGACGCGCTGCTCGCGGACACCGGCGTGGAGGACGCCGCCGCGCTCGCGTCCCGCTTCGGCTTCGACCTCGAGGACGAGGCCTTCTGGGCCGGGGGGCTCGAGCTGCTCGCCGAGGACGTGGCCCGATTCGAGGCCGGCGGGGGCTGAACGCGGAAGCGCGGGTGCTTCGTGCTAAACTGTACGTACTATGATCGAGCCAACGGTGGCCTTGTACGGCGACGCCTTCAACCGGGCGGCGTCCGTTTTGGAAGAGCTGATTGACCAGGCCCAGGTCCGCTACGTGCTGCTGGTGGACCGCAAGGGCTTCGTGCTGGCCCACCGCGAGGCCCTCTGGGCCCCGCGTCCGCCCGCGCTCGACTCCATCGCGACGCTGGTGGCGGGCAACGCCGCAGCCACCCAGGCGCTCGCCAACCTGCTGGGCGAGCCCAAGTTCAACGAACTGGTCAAGCAGGGCGAGAAGCAGGGGCTCTACGTCGAGGAGGTCAACGACCTCACCCTGCTCGTGATGATCTTCGACACCGACACCCCGATCGGCCGCGTCAAGCTCTTCGGCAAGAAGGCGGCCGCCGAGCTGGACGAGATCACCCGCAGTGCCGTGGTCATGCCCCGCGAGCTGGGCATCGACAAAGACTTTCACGAATCCGCCGACGCCATGCTGGACGACCTCTTTGGAAACTAGACCATGAGCACCATCAACTTCGCGAACCGCGAGATCAACTTCAAGATCGTCTACTACGGCCCCGGCCTCTCGGGCAAGACCACGAACCTGCGCTGGGTCTACCAGACCGTACCCGAGGGCCGCAAGGGCGAGATGGTCTCGCTGGCCACCGAGGACGAGCGCACCCTCTTCTTCGACTTCCTACCCGTGGACCTGGGGGAGGTCAAAGGGTTCAAGACCCGCTTCCACCTCTACACCGTGCCCGGCCAGGTCTTCTACAACGCCAGCCGCAAGCTGATCCTGCGCGGCGTCGACGGTATCGTCTTCGTGGCCGACTCCGCCTCCAACCGCCTGCGCGCCAACGCCGAGAGCATGCGCAACCTGCGCGAGAACCTGGCGGAGTACGGGCTCAGCCTCGAGCACATCCCGATGGTGCTGCAGATCAACAAGCGCGACCTGCCCGACGCGCTTCCGGTGGACATGATCCAGGCGGTCATCGACCCCGAGGGGCGGTTTCCCACCTTCGAGGCCGTGGCCACCGAAGGTAAGGGCGTCTTCGAGCCGCTCAAGGACGTGAGCCGCCGGGTACTTTCCAAGCTCGCCGAGCACACCTGAGGCCGGACCTTCGTCCGTTCGCCCGCCCTTCGGGGCGGGTTTATGCTGGTGGAGATGAAACGAACCCCGCTCTACGACGAACACGAAAGGCTGGGCGGCCGCATGGTGGACTTCGCCGGCTGGGCGCTGCCGCTGCAGTACACCTCGATCACCAAGGAGCACCTGGCGGTGCGCGAGGCCGTGGGGCTCTTCGACGTGAGCCACATGGGCGAGTTCTTCGTGCGCGGCCCCGAGGCGCTCGCCTTCCTGCGCTGGGCCACCCTCAACGACCCGGCCAGGCTGAAGCTGGGCCGGGCGCAGTACTCCATGCTGCCGAACGACCGCGGCGGCGTGGTGGACGACATCTACGTCTACCGGACCGGCGAGCTCGAGTACCTGGTGGTGGTCAACGCCGCCAACGTGGCCAAGGACTGGGCCCACCTGAACCGGCTGGTCGAGGGCTACGACGCAGAACTCGAAGACGCCTCCGACGCCTGGGCGCTGATGGCGCTGCAGGGGCCGCGGGCCGAGGCGACGCTGCAGACGCTTACCGACACCGAGCTTTCCGGCGTGCGCAAGAACGCCACCCTGACGCTCGAGGTGGCCGGCGTGCCCGCCCGCATCGCCCGCACCGGCTACACCGGTGAGGACGGCTTCGAGATCTTCACCGCCCCCGAAGACGCTCCGGCGGTCTGGCGGGCGCTCACCGAGGCCGGGGCGACCCCCGCGGGCCTGGGGGCGCGCGACACCCTACGCCTCGAGGCCGGCTTCCCCCTCTACGGCCACGAGCTCACCGACGCCACCAACCCCCGCTGCACCCCGCTGGCCTGGGTGATCAAGGACAAACCCTACTTCGGGCGCGAAGCCCTGGAGGCCGCGGCCTGCGACGAGCGGCTGGTGGGGCTGGTGATGGAGCGCGGCATCCCCCGCGAGGGCTACCCCATCCTTGCCGGCGGCGCGCCGGCGGGGCGCGTTACCTCGGGCACCCAGTCGCCCGTCCTCAAGAAGGGCATCGCCCTGGGTTGGGTGCGCGCCGATCTGGCGGAGGAGGGGACCGAGCTGGCCGTCGAGGTGCGCGGCCGCGCCCTGCCCGCGCGCGTCGTCCGGCCGCCGTTCGTCCCGCTCGGGAAGAAGTAGCTGCGCTAAGCTAGAACCAGGAGGCTCGCTATGAACGTTCCCGCTGACCGCAAGTACACCCGCTCCCACGAATGGGCCAAGCAGGAAGGCTCCCTGATCGTCGTCGGCATCAGCGACTTCGCCCAGGAGTCTCTGGGCGACGTGGTCTTCGTCGAGACCCCGGAGGTGGGCCGCGAGGTCCAGGCCGGCGAGGCCGTGGCCGTCGTCGAGTCGGTCAAGACCGCCTCCGACATCTACGCTCCGGTCTCCGGCAAGGTCGTCGAGGTCAACGAGGCGCTGGCCGACGAGCCCGAGCTGGTCAACGGCGACCCCTACGGCGCCGGCTGGATCTTCAAACTCGAGCCCAGCGACCCCGCTGAGTTCGACGCCCTTCTTGGCCCCGACGACTACACCAAGGTCATCGAAGAAGAGTCCTGAGGGAGGACCCATGGACTTCACCCCGCACACCCCGGACGACGTGCGGGCGATGCTCGAAGCGCTCGGCATGCAGGACCTGCGCGAGCTCTTCGCCGATCTGCCCGACGCGCTCCTGGAACCCGACCTGCGCCTGCCCGCACCGCTGAGCGAGCAGGAGATCCTAGCCCACCTGCGGGACCTCGCCGCCAAGAACGCTTCCGCGGACAAGGCCTTCCTCGGCGGCGGCCTGCGCCCCCACTTCGTGCCCAGCCTCGTCCCCGCGCTCGCCCAGCGCGGGGAGTTTCTCACCGCCTACACCCCCTACCAGCCCGAGGTGAGCCAGGGCGTGCTCCAGGCCGTCTTCGAGTACCAGACGATGATCGCCGAGCTGACCGGGCTCGACGTCTCCAACGCCTCGCTCTACGACGGCGCGGCGGCGCTGGCCGAGGGGGTGCTGCTGGCGCTCCGGCAGACCCGGCGCATGGGCGTGGTGGTGAGCCAGGGGGTGCACCCCGAGTACCGCCAGGTGCTGGCCACCTACCTGCACGCCGTGGGCGCCGAGCTGCGCACCGTGGCCCTCGAGGGGGGCCTCACCCCGCCCGCGCGGTTCGACGAGACCGTGGGCGCGGTGGTGCTGCAAAGCCCCAACTTCCTGGGCGCGATCGAAGACCCGGCGCCCTGGGTGGAGGCGGCCCACGCGACCGGGGCGCTCGTGGTCTACGTGGCCGACCCCTTCAGCCTGGCCCTGCTTAAGCCGCCCGGCGACTGGGGCGCGGACATCGCCGTGGGCGACGGCCAGCCCCTGGGCAATCCCATGAACTTTGGCGGACCCCAGTTCGGCTACATCGCGGTGCGCGAGAAGCTGGTGCGCCAGCTCCCCGGCCGCCTGGTGAGCCAGACCCACGACGTGGACGGCCGCCGCGGCTACGTGCTGGCGCTGGCCGCGCGCGAGCAGCACATCCGTCGCGCCAAGGCCAAGAGCAACATCACCACCAACGCCCAGCTGACCGCGCTGATGGGGGCCATGCACCTGGCCGCCCTGGGTCCCGAGGGGTTCGCCGAGGCGGCCGCGGCCTCGGTGGCGCGGGCGCACGCGCTCGCCGCCGAGCTGGAGCGGCTTCCCGGCGTGGAGCGGGTGACGCCGGAACCCTTCTTTAGCGAGTTCGTGCTGCGCCTGCCGCGGCCGGCCGCGGCGGTGCGGGCCGGGCTGGCGGCGCGCGGCTGGCACGCCGCCGCGCCGGTGCCCGACGAGTACGGCACGAACCTGGCCCTCTTCGCCGCGACCGAGCGCCACACCGAGGAAGACCTGGCCGGTCTCGCGGCCGCTGTGAAGGAGGTGCTCGCGTGAAACGCGGCTTCCCGACCCTCTTCGAACGCTCGCGCCCCGGGCGGCGCGGCACCCGCCCGCCCCGCCCGCCCGAGGTGGATCTCGCCGGCCTTCTGGGCGCCGAAAACCTCCGCCCCGCCGCGCCCCGGCTGCCCGAGGTGGACGAACTCACGGTGGTGCGCCACTACACCAACCTGAGTCGCCGCCAGGTGGGAGTGGACACCAGCTTCTACCCCCTGGGTTCGTGCACGATGAAGTACAACCCGCGAGTGAACGAGGCCGCCGCGGGACTCTTCGCCGAGCTGCACCCCTACCAGGACCCCGAGACGGCCCAGGGGGCGCTGCAGATCATCTACGAGTTGCAGGAGTACCTGGCCGAGATCACCGGCATGGACGCGGTGACCCTGCAGCCGGCGGCGGGCGCGCACGGCGAGCTGACCGGCATGCTGCTCATCCGCGCCTACCACGAATCCCGTGGCGAAGGCGAGCAACGGCGGGTGGTGCTCGTGCCCGACAGCGCCCACGGCTCCAACCCGGCCACCGCCAGCATGGCCGGCTACCAGGTGCAGGAGGTGCCCAGCGGCCCCGACGGCGAGGTGGACCTGGAGGCGCTGCGCGCGGCTCTGGGCCCCCACGTGGCCGCGATCATGCTCACCAACCCCAACACCCTGGGGCTGTTCGAGCGCAAGATCCTCGAGCTCATCGACGCCGCCCACGACCAGGGGGTGCAGCTCTACTACGACGGCGCCAACCTCAACGCCATCATGGGCTGGGCCCGGCCCGGTGACATGGGTTTCGACGTCGTTCACCTCAACCTGCACAAGACCTTCTCCACGCCCCACGGCGGCGGCGGCCCCGGCTCGGGGCCGGTGGGAGCGAAGGCCCATCTGGCGCCCTTCCTGCCGGTGCCCACGGTGAAGCGCGAGGGCGAGCGCTACGTGCTGGACTTCGACCGGCCGCAGACGATCGGACGGATGCGCTCGTTCTACGGCAACTTCGCGGTGATGGTGCGCGCCTACGCTTACATCCGCATGCTCGGGGCCGAAGGCCTCAAGCGGGCCTCGGCCATGGCGGTCCTGAACGCCAACTACCTGCGCAAGAAGCTCGCCGGGGCGGGCTACCGCATCCCCTACGACCGGCTGTGCAAGCACGAGTTCATCGCCCAGCCACCCGAGGGGCTGAAGGCGCTTGACGTGGCCAAGGCGTTGCTCGACTACGGCTACCACCCGCCCACGGTCTACTTTCCGCTGATCGTCAAGGAGGCGATGATGATCGAGCCCACCGAGACGGAGAGCAAGGAGACCCTGGATGAGTACGCCGGGGTGATGGCCGAGATCGCGCGGCGCGGGCTCGCCGATCCCGACTGGATCGCCCACACCCCCTACACCACCCCGGTGCGCCGCCTCGACGAGGTGGCCGCCAACCGCAAGCCGGTGCTGCGCTGGAGGCCGGAGGAGGGGTAGATGGAGCGTTCCCCGCTCGCGGACGCGGTGCGCCGGGCGCGCGCCGAGCTCGAGGCCTGCATCGAGCGGGAGGAGCTCGCCTACGGTCCCGACTACTACCTGGACGTGGCGCGTATGGCCGCCGAGGGGCCCGCACCCGACCCCTGCCTCGAGCGGTTCAACGAGCTGGTCGCGGCGGTACGGGCCTACCGCGCGGACGGCGGGGCGCTGAGCGACCTTGACCTGGGCGAGCACGCCCGCGCGGTGCGCGCGGCCCTCGAGGACGAGCCCCCGGCATGAGGTGGGCCGCGCTCGCCTTCCTGCTCGGCACGGCGGTGCTGGCCCGGCCGCAGCCGCTCGAGCTCCAGGCGTTCTGGGGCGCCGGAGCCTGGGCGTCCGCGCCGGTCTACTTTGGGCTTCAGGGGCGTTACCAGGACGAAGCGGCGTTCTTGCGCTGGTATCTGGACGGGCGGCTGCGCCTGGGGGCGCCGGTCCGGGGCGAGGGGGAAGCCTGGCTGGAGCTGGCCCCGGCGGGATGGCTGCGCTTGCGGGCGGGCTTCGCCCCCTGGTTCGCCGCACCGCCGGCCGAGGGCAGCGGCTGGGGCGGGCGCGCCGAGTGGGCGCCCGGCGGTTCCTGGCGGCTTGCAGCCGCGGCGGAGGCCGCCGGCGTCTTCGGCGCCGGCCTCGGCTACGTCGCCGGCCCCCTGGAGGCCTGGGTTTGGGCGCGCAACGACGGGCCGGCGTTCTACGCCCGCGGCGCGCGCGGCCGCTGGCGCGCGGTGGGCTGGTACCGCGCCGGCTACGCCGCGGTCCGGCCCCGCCGCGCCGGGCTGCGGCTCGAAGCCCGGGCAGGTTTGTGGAGCGGCTACGGCGGCTGGCGCAGCGACACCGGGGTCTTCCTCGGTGGGTCCTGGCTGGGGCCGCTGCGCCTCGACCTCGAGGGCCGCTGGAACCCGGGCCGCGCCGCGGCCGCGGGGTTGCATGCCGAATACCCGCTGGCGCCGGGGGTGGCGCTTGCCGGTCGTTTCGACTACGCCTTCCGGCCTTTCCGCGCCGGCTCGCTGGGGCTCGAGCTGCGGGTGGACGCCTACGCGGCCCCGGTCTCCCAGGGCGAGTAGCCGGCGGCCACGAAGTAGAGCCCCTGGGGTGGCGCGGTGGCGCCGCCCTCGCTGCGTTCGGGGTTTTCCAGCAGCCGCGCCACGTCCTCCGGCGGCCGGCGGCCCAGCCCCACCTCCACCAGGGTGCCCACCATGGCCCGCACCTGACCACGGACGAAGCCGCTGCCCACGAAGTGCAGGTGCAGCTCGCCGCCGACGGCCTCCGCCCGCGCCTGGTAGAGGACGCGTACCGTGGCCCGCTTCTCGCGGTTGGCGAAGGCGCCGAAGTCGTGCTCGCCTTCCAGCATCCGCGCCGCGGCCGCGATCTTCGGAAAGTCGAAGGGCTGGGGAACCCACCAGACCCGGTGGCGGTCGAGCGCCGTCGGCTGGCTGCGGTTCAGCACCCGGTAGAGGTAGCGCCGCCAGCGGGCCGAGTAGCGCGCGTGCCAGTCGGGCGGCACCTCCTCGGCCTCGAGCACCCGCACGTCGGGCGGCAACAAGGCGTTGAGCGCCATGGGTACCTTTTCGATGGGAACCGTGTCCTCGGTGTCGTAGTGCACCGGCATGGCCAGCGCGTGCACGCCGCTGTCGGTTCGGCCCGCGGCCGTCACCCGGGGGCGCGTGCCCGGGATGCGCGCCAGCGCCGCTTCCAGCACCCCCTGCACCGTGCGTTCGCCCTGGGCCTGCAGCTGGAAGCCGGCGAAGTCGGTGCCGTCGTATTCGAGGACGAGCTTCAGCCTGCGCACGCCCCCAGCCTAACCCGCTGCGGCCCCGAGCCGCCGGAGGGCCGGGCGGTCCGGGGCCGTGCCCGCGCGCCTTGCGCAACCTCCGCAACGCTTGTATACTGCTAAAGTTGCGGGACCCCGGTGTCGGCCCCGGCACCGGGCAGCCTTCCGCCTCCTGAAGGTCCGATCGGGAAGGGCCAAGGAGGCGGTTACAATCGGAGCCCAGCGTGGGCTCCGGGAGGTTCTTGCCAAGACGGGGGCGATCGCCCAGGCGGTATCGCCCGGAAAGTGAAGGGAGTGAGGTAGGCTTGCCGACAATCAACCAGCTGCTACGCAAAGGCCGCAAGGCGGTCAAGAAGAAGACCAAGGTCCCGGCGCTCAAGGGGAGCCCCTTCCGCCGCGGGGTCTGCACGGTGGTCCGCACCGTGACCCCCAAGAAGCCGAACTCGGCGCTGCGCAAGGTGGCCAAGGTGCGCCTCACCAGCGGTTACGAAGTGACCGCGTACATTCCGGGCGAGGGCCACAACCTGCAGGAACACTCGGTCGTGCTCATCCGCGGCGGCCGTGTGAAGGACCTTCCGGGCGTGCGCTACCACATCGTTCGCGGCGTCTACGACACCCAGGGCGTCCAGGACCGCAGGAAGAGCCGCTCGAAGTACGGGACCAAGCGGCCCAAGAGCTGACGAGGTAAGGTATGGCACGCAGAAGAAGAGCAGAAATCCGCAAGCTGGCCCCCGACCTGGTCTACGGCGACGTCGTCGTCTCGGCCTTCATCAACAAGATCATGCGCGACGGCAAGAAGAACCTCGCCGCCCGCATCTTCTACGACGCCTGCAAGCTCATCCAGGAGCGAACCGGGCAGGAGCCGCTCAAGGTCTTCCGCCAGGCGGTGGACAACGTCAAGCCGCGCATGGAAGTGCGCAGCCGCCGTGTGGGCGGGGCCAACTACCAGGTACCCGTCGAGGTTTCGCCGCGCCGTCAGCAGTCGCTGGCGCTGCGCTGGCTCGTGAACGCCGCCAACCAGCGCCCTGAGCGCACCGCCGTCGAGCGTATCGCCGGCGAGCTGCTCGACGCGGCCGAGGGCAAGGGCGGCGCCGTCAAGAAGCGCGAAGACGTCGAGCGCATGGCCGAGGCCAACCGCGCCTACGCGCACTACCGGTGGTAGCCATGGCGGTCAAGACGGAGTTCGACCTCAAGAAGACGCGCAACATCGGGATCGCCGCGCACATCGATGCCGGCAAGACCACCATCACCGAGCGCATCCTCTACTACACCGGCCGCATCCACAAGATCGGCGAAGTGCACGAGGGTGCGGCGACGATGGACTGGATGGAGCAGGAGCGCGAGCGCGGCATCACCATCACCTCGGCGGTGACCACGGCCTTCTGGAAGGATCACCGCATCAACATCATCGACACCCCGGGCCACGTGGACTTCACCATCGAGGTCGAGCGCTCGATGCGCGTCCTCGATGGGGCCGTGGCGGTCTTCGACGCCAGCCAGGGCGTGGAGCCGCAGTCGGAGACCGTCTGGCGCCAGGCCGAGAAGTACCGGGTGCCGCGCATCGCCTTCGCCAACAAGATGGACAAGACCGGCGCCGACATCCTGCTGGTGCTGAACAGCATGAAGCAGCGCCTGGGCGCGCGTCCGGTGCTGATGCAGTGGCCGATGGGCCAGGAGGACGAGTTCCGGGGCATCATCGACCTCGTCGCCATGAAGGCCTACACCTACGGCAACGACCTGGGCACCGACATCCAGGAGATCGAGATCCCCGCCGAGTTCCAGGAGGTGGCCGCGGAGTGGCACGACAAGCTGGTCGAGGCCGCGGCCGACCTGGACGAGGACGTGATGATGAAGTACCTCGAGGGCGAGGAGGTGACCGAGGAGGAGCTGAAGAACGCCTTCCGCAAGGGCACCATCTCCCTCGACGTGACCCCGGTCTTCCTGGGTTCGGCGCTCAAGAACAAGGGCGTTCAGCTGCTGCTCGACGCCGTGGTGCAGTACCTGCCCTCGCCGCTTGACGTGCCCCCCATCAAGGGCGCGACCCCCGACGGCGGCGAGGTGGAGCGCACCCCCGAAGCCGACGGCCCGCTCGCGGCGCTGGCCTTCAAGATCATGGCCGACCCCTACGTGGGCCGCCTCACCTTCGTGCGCGTCTACTCCGGCACCCTCAAGGCCGGTTCCTACGTCTACAACTCCACCAAGGGCAAGAAGGAGCGGGTGGGGCGGCTGCTGCGCATGCACGCCAACCACCGCGAAGAGGTGGAGGAGCTGCTCGCGGGCGACCTGGGCGCCGTCGTGGGCCTGAAGGACACCGTGACCGGCGACACCCTGGTAGGCGACGGTGACGACCCGGTCGTGCTCGAGTCCATCGACATCCCCGAGCCCGTCATCTCGGTGGCCATCGAGCCCAAGACCAAGGCCGACCAGGAGAAGCTGGCCATGGCGCTCTCCCGTCTCGCCGAAGAGGACCCCACCTTCCGGGTTCACACCGACCCCGAGTCGGGCCAGACCATCATCTCGGGCATGGGCGAGCTGCACCTGGAGATCATCGTCGACCGCCTCAAGCGCGAGTTCAAGGTCGACGCCAACGTGGGTCAGCCCCAGGTGGCCTACCGCGAGACGATCACCCGCATGGTGGACGTCGAGGGTAAGTTCGTACGCCAGTCGGGCGGCCGCGGCCAGTACGGCCACGTCAAGATCAAGGCCGAGCCGCTCCCGCGCGGCGGCGGCTTCGAGTTCGTCAACGCCATCGTCGGCGGCGTGATCCCCAAAGAGTTCATCCCCGCCGTGCAGAAGGGGATCGAAGAGGCCATGCAGTCGGGCCCGCTGATCGGCTTCCCGGTCGTGGACGTCAAGGTCACCCTCTACGACGGCTCCTACCACGAGGTGGACTCCTCGGAGATGGCCTTCAAGATCGCGGGTTCGATGGCGATCAAGGAGGCCGTGCAGAAGGGCAGCCCGGCCATCCTCGAACCGATCATGCGGGTCGAGGTGACCACCCCCGAGGAGTACCTGGGCGACGTCATCGGCGACCTCAACAGCCGCCGCGGCCACGTGCTGGGCATGGAGGCCCGCGGCAACGCGCAGGTCATCAGCGCCCACGTGCCGCTGGCCGAGATGTTCGGCTACGCCACCGACCTTCGTTCCAAGACCCAAGGCCGCGCCTCGTTCGTGATGTTCTTCGACCACTACGCCGAGGTGCCCAAGCAGGTGCAGGAGAAGCTGATCAAGCATTAGCGCGACGCGCAAGGAGGAAACCATGGCCAAAGGTGTATTCGAACGAACCAAGCCCCACGTCAACGTGGGCACCATCGGTCACGTCGACCACGGCAAGACCACC